>CBDUMX010000041.1:0-13410 GCA_965368435.1 uncultured bacterium | reverse complement strand
GCTACTGGAGAAATTGAAAGGCATTCAGCACACGCAGTAGTTGTAGGGTCTGGTGGCTATGGGAATGTATATTTCCTTTCAACCAATGCAATGGGTTCTAATGCCACAGCCGCATGGAAAATTCACAAACGCGGAGCGTATTTCGCAAATCCTTGCTATACTCAGATACATCCAACCTGTATACCCAGAAGTGGTGAATATCAATCTAAGTTGACATTAATGTCAGAATCATTGAGAAACGATGGTAGGATTTGGGTTCCGAAGAAATTAGAAGATGTTAAAGCAATACGCGAAGGAAAATTAAAGCCCACTCAGATTGCTGAAGAGGACAGAGACTATTATTTAGAGCGCAGGTACCCAGCATTTGGAAATCTTGTGCCAAGAGACGTCGCATCACGAGCTGCCAAAGAACGCTGTGATGCTGGTTATGGTGTAAATGCTACGGGTGAAGCTGTTTATCTCGACTTTAAAAGTGCTATAGAAAGATATGGTAAAGAACAGGCTCACCTTAGAGGTGAGCACAATCCATCATCAGAACTGATAACCAAATTAGGAGAGGAAGTAGTAGAAGCTAAATATGGTAATCTATTTGCCATGTACGAGAAAATAGTAGATCAGAATCCTTATAAGACACCGATGATGATATATCCAGCGGTTCATTATACAATGGGTGGCATCTGGGTGGATTACAACTTAATGACCACTATACCAGGTTGCTATGCAATAGGTGAAGCTAATTTTTCTGATCATGGAGCAAATAGATTAGGAGCTTCTGCGCTTATGCAGGGACTTGCAGATGGTTATTTTGTACTTCCCTATACTATAGGAGATTATTTGTCTGCCGATATAAGAACTGGGAAAATTTCAACCGATACCGCTGAATTTGATGAAGCAGAGAAGCAGGTAAAGGATAGAATTGAATTTTTCGTTAATAATAAGGGAACTCACTCTGTAGACTATTACCACAAGAAATTAGGTAAAATCATGTGGGATAAATGCGGTATGGCGAGAAACGCACAGGGATTGAATGAGGCAATTAGTGAGATTAAGACATTACGTGAGGATTTTTGGAAAAATGTAAGTGTTCCTGGTGGAGCAAATGAATTAAATCCCGAGCTTGAAAAAGCAGGTAGGGTTGCTGATTTCTTAGAATTAGGTGAGCTTTTTGCCAAGGATGCGCTTTTGAGGGAAGAAAGTTGTGGTGGTCATTTCCGAGAAGAATATCAAACCGAAGATGGAGAGGCTAGGAGAGATGATGAGGGCTTTGCATTCGTTTCGGCGTGGGAATACACAGGAGAACCTAGTGAAGCTAAGCTGCACAAGGAAGAACTCAGCTTTAATGACATTGAATTAAAAACTAGAAGCTATAAATAGAAAGCTATGAATCTTACACTTAAGATATGGAGGCAAAAAGGGCCTCAAGATAAAGGAGCAATAAAGGAGTATAAAGTCTCAGATATCTCTGAACATATGTCATTTTTAGAGATGATGGACGTTTTGAATGAGCAATTGGTTAATAGTGGAGATGAACCAGTGGCTTTTGATCATGATTGTCGCGAAGGTATTTGTGGTGCTTGTTCTATGTTTATCAATGGAGAAGCACATGGTCCAGCAAAAGGCACAACCACTTGTCAGTTGCATATGAGAAGTTTTAAGGACGGTGATACTATCTATATCGAACCATTTAGAGCTACTGCATTTCCAGTAATAAAAGATTTAGTTGTAGACAGAAGCTCTTTTGAAAGAATACAACAGGCAGGTGGCTACATTAGCGTTAATACCTCAGGTAATACCCAAGATGCAAATGCGATTCCTATTCCAAAAGCAGATGCAGACCTAGCTATGGATGCTGCAACCTGTATTGGCTGCGGCGCATGTGTGGCAACTTGCAAGAATTCATCAGCAATGCTGTTTGTCGGCGCTAAAGTTTCGCAATACGCATTGCTTCCTCAAGGCAAAGTAGAAGCCAAAGAACGGGTGCTAAACATGGTTGCTCAAATGGATGCAGAAGGTTTTGGAAATTGTACAAATACTGGAGCCTGCGAAGTTGAATGTCCAAAAGAAATATCAATTAGCAATATTGCTCGTATGAATCGCGAGTTTCTTTCAGCTAGTCTAAAAAAGTAATATGTTTTCAGGTATAGTTGAAAACATGGTTGTACTCCTTCAGAAACAAAATGAAGGTTCAAATATGCATTTCAGCTTTAAATCCGATATAGCGTCAGAATTAAAAGTAGATCAAAGTGTATCGCATAATGGCGTTTGCTTAACCGTGACCGAAATTGTAGGGGATGAGTATAAAGTCACTGCCATTGAAGAAACGCTAAATCTTAGCAATTTAGGTCTACTTGAACTTGGCGATAAAGTTAATATTGAACGCTGCTTGAGACTTTCCGACAGACTAGATGGACACATTGTTCAAGGACATATTGATGGCACAGCTGAGATAGATTCTATTGAAGAAAAAGACGGAAGTTGGATATTTCATTTAAGACATAAATTAGAAAATAGATTGATAATTCACAAAGGCTCAATATGTTTAAATGGAGTAAGTCTTACCGTTGCTAATTGCGCCAAAAACGCTTTTAGCGTCGCCGTAATTCCCTATACCTTTGAGCATACTAATTTTCATTTATTGCGCAAAGGCGATAAAGTAAATGTTGAATTAGATGTTTTGGGGAAATACATTTTAGCTGCCAATTTGTACAAAGACTGAAGTCCTTGTACTCAAACCTACCATTCTTAGCCTGAAATCAGTTTGTCTTTTAAGCTCTTAGATTCTTGATCGAACTTCCTAGCAAAAAAGGCTCCGCTCATTTTAATGCTTTCATAGTCTCCGATTTTTAAGTTTTGAGGAGATCCGCCAGCTCCGGCTTCCCACTTGATGTAGCGCACAGAAGGGCGAACATTATTTTGATAACTCGATTTCATAAGTAAAGTTGGAATGTAAATCTCTTCAGGGCAAAGACAGTACTTTAAAGAATTTAAAAATTTTGGATGCTCTTGCGTTTGATCGATAATGTGTTGTGCTGCAGGTCGAGGCATAGACCACCATCCTGAGCCACCGAAGTAAGGTCGGAATTTTTTCCAAGCAGTGCGTCGGTATCCAGATTGACGCTGCATTTGGTGCCAGAACCTCATGAAAGTTGGAAATTTTCTGGAGTCCATTAAAGAGTTAAGATAGTATCTGTTCATACGTGAAAAGCCACCTTCTTCCCATCGAGCATCGGGAAGAGGAAATGTTTCAATGTATATTTCTTCATTGTCGGGGGAAAAATAGTTTTTGAATTCATGGACAGATTTAGTTGGGAAATCTTGACCACTAATGAGGTGAAAAAAATGAGCTTGACCCTTAAGCGATTCTTGGAGTAAATCAAGGCTGGCCGCTAATATATTCCAACTGCCCCAAAAGCTTTTATATGTATGTCTGAAGTATACAACTTGATGGTGATTTTTAACCTGAAGCCACTCCTTTGACAGAACCACAGATTTGTCTAAGTGAATATAAAACTCAAAGTCATTGTCAAAATAGTTTATGATTTCGAGTACTTGCGCAGGGTCTTTATAAACTGCTATGAGTATGGCTTGGCTCACCATACAATGTTACTCATTTTAGACTAGATGTGTTTCTATTCTCAATGATTTATGCAACAATTTATGAATAGGGCATTTCTGCGCTATAATGTACATTCTGGCTCGTTGTTTCTCATCGAGGTCACCAACAATTTTAACTTGAGCTGTAAGATGAGGGTCTTCTGAGTCATATATGCTAGAGTGATTAACTTTCACCTCAATAGTATCTGGATTCCACTCTTTGCGGTCAGCATACATTTTTAAAGTTATTGCCATACAGGATGCCAAGCTTGAAGCTAATAGCTGTTGGGGAGTAAAACCCTCATCCATACCACCTTTATCATAAGGCTCATCAACGGTCAAGGTATGATGACTATCGCTTACTAGGGTAGTGAAATTCTGGTGTTCAATTTTTGCAAGTATAAATGGTTGTCTAGCGTCTGTCATGACTAATTCATTGGGACCTCAATTAAAAGAAGTCTGCTGTCTTTTTTTGTATTTAGTTCTACATTATTGGTGTCCCAAATGCCAAAACCATCCCTCTGAAACAAGTTTTGATTTTCTGCAAGAAGATCACCCTTTAGTACAAAAATATATAAACCATTGCCTGGCTGATTCATTTGGTAGTTTATTTGACGTTCCTCTGTAAAACTGCCTATATGAAACCATGCATTTTGATGAATTTTTAAGCTATTGTTTTTCCCATCCGGAGTAATTATGGTTTGTAGTTTGTTAAGTGAGTCTTCAGCATGTAGACTCATCTGATCATAAGAAGGAATGAGGTTCTTTTCATTTGGATAAACCCATATTTGGAGAAATTTGACAGGTTCAGATTGACTTTTATTGTATTCACTGTGACTTACTCCTGTACCTGCACTCATGATTTGAATATCTCCTGCTTTTATAACTGAGACATTATTTATGCTATCTCTATGCTCTAGCTCACCTTCCAATGGAATAGAAACAATTTCCATATTAGCGTGAGGATGTGTGCCAAAGCCCATAGAGGGATCTACATAATCATCGTTTAATACCCTGAGCATTCCAAAATTCATTTTTTTTGGATCGTGGAAAGAAGCGAAACTAAAACTGTGATAAGATTTTAACCATCCGTGATTAGCAAAGCCACGAGATTCAGAAGGGTGGTAAATCGTTTTCATGTATGCAAAACAATAATGATGATTAGAAGTTCATAGAGTGAGCTATTGGTGATGGGCACAGATTACACTAGTGCATACTTTTTTGTTCCCTGCAGCTCGCTATTGTCGGCTCTTTCCAATGGCTACTGATGAAACAGCGACCAAAATGCAATTTATGATAAATTTAAATTTATAAAAAAGTATCACTAAATCATTGATATTAAGGATTTTGATATGAAATAGAAAAGTGGAAGTAGGGGGCGGGGGCAAGCCCCCCTCCCCAAAGACCAATATAAGTTTTCACTGAATTACCTGCAAATAACAAGCATGCTCCGCGCTCACAAACTTTATTAAAGTGTCAAAACAATTCCGACAAGCAATCTATAAACATCTTTTTACCTTATACCATCAAACTGCAGCCTCGTAAATCGGAAAAATCTAATCGTCCTAATACTTCAAATGTTCCATTTTCATATACCTTACCTATATCGTCGGTAGCAATAAAACAGCAGGAATCAATATTGGCCAAATCAATAATGTTAAGAGCACCTCTTTGAGTTTTTGCTTGTACCGAAAGTGGATCATTGTCTAATCTACAATTTACTTGCATCCAAGACGGTGGTGTATATATTCCAAATTCATTAGAGTAAGCTTGAGAAGTTAATTCCGTCATTCCGTATTCAGAAACTATCTGAGCATTGATGAAGCTTGACTTTAGTTTTGAATATACTTCTGCCTTGGTCATTTCTTTTTTACGTCCTTTCATCCCCCCAGTTTCTATCACTAGTAATTCTTCTTTTTCAATTTTGTGTTTCTCACAGAAATCCAATAATGCAAAACTGACCCCAAAAAGCACCATGGGTCCTTCAGTGTTTAGCTTTTGCAGCAACTCTTGATGGTTATATAAATAAAACTCCTTAGATCTGCTTTTACATTCAGTCATAAAGAATTCAACCATGTCAACTAAGGAAGAGTTACTTCGCTCCAAATAGTTTGGTAGTAAGCCTAAAACCTCTAGTTCAGATAGTTTTCCAAAACGATGTTCAAATATTCGTTTTGCAGTTGAATGATAATGGTCCCGCTGTTTTATATGGTGTTTGGAAGTTCCAAGCCCTGTTGTGCTGCTGCTTTCAAAAATTTTTTGGGCCTCAAATATTCCAGTTTTAACTTCATGTGATTTAAAAAGTGCAATGGGCAAAAAAGGAATTTCATCACTTTTATGAATAGAATGCGTCTTTTTGTCAATTAAATTCAAGTATTCAGCATAAACAGCGTTATTTTTAGCTTGAAATCGAAATATCTCTAGAGCAATCTCGTTAAAATTTTGCTTATTTACAGACCATAAGTCATTCATGCTAAAAGGAGCATCCATATCAATTGCGAAAATACTATCAATAGTCTTAATCACTATTGTGATATCATGCACTAAAGAAGATGCAGGCTTAAGCGAGGTACCTAGCATAGAGTTCGTGAGTATAGAGATTGAAAAAAACACCTTTTTGAAAGACTCTGTGATTCACATTACTTTTAGCTATGCAGATGGTGATGGAGATATTGGTTTAGGTGATGAAGACACTTTGCCGCCTTTCGACTACAACAGCGCTTATTGGCAAAATGTACCCGTTAAAATTTTTCACAAACAAGGAAACAATTATGTGGAGCTGTTAAACCCAGGCACTAATGAACCATTCCGCTTACCATCTGAACGCATTCCGAGGATTAGTCCAGCAGGAAAAAACAAAGCAATTACGGGGAGTATAACCGTGCACTTGCCAGCCAATCCACTCAACACCCAGCCTAAAGAAGTAAAATACGAATTGAATTTGATAGACAGAAATTTGAATATTAGCAATACAATCACAACTCCAAGTGTAACTTTATCGCACTAAATGTAGTATAATGTATACAACAAATCACTACCTAAAAAATATGGCTCAAAGCTTTATAGCTCTCAATTTTAGTTATGTTTGCAGCGTTTTGTGAAAGGTAGCACGGTTTATGCAATTTACAATTCAAACAAGAATAGAATGAAAATAAAAAAATCTCTTCAAGCGCTCATCTTTGGTCTGCTTATGCTACTGCCAGGATTGAGCCACGCACAGAAATTTGCTTATGTAGATACTGAATACATTTTATCACAAATGCCATCCTATAAGTCTGCTCAAGCACAACTGGATGAACTTAGCAAAACATGGCAAGAAGAAATAGATGCTATGTATGCTGAAATCGACAAGATGTACAAAGAGTATCAGGCAGAAAAGGTTCTTCTAACAAAAGAAATGCAGACCAAACGCGAAAATGAAATTATAGAAAAAGAACGCGTAGTTAAGAAGTTTCAAAGCGATAAATTTGGTTATGAAGGAGAACTCTTTAAAAAGAGACAAGAATTGATTAAGCCTATTCAAGACAAAGTGTTTCAAGCTATTAATAAAGTGGCGAAAGACAATGGCTTAGATTTTATTTTTGATAAAAGTGGTGATATGCTCATGCTAGTATCTAATCCTAAATACGACCGATCAGATGAAGTTCTTTCTGAACTTGGAGTGGTGCCAACAGACAATAATAGTAATTCAGACAATCTGCCACCAGATGGAGGAGATGATGATTTACCACCGAGATAATATATAACAACAACGAATAATTCAATATTTAACATGAAAAAAGCAATAGTAATATTAGCGCTAATTTTTGGAGCTTTCACAGTACAAGCTCAAACCAAAGTAGGTCATATCAATACCAGTGAATTGATAGAACAAATGCCTGAAACTGATTCTATACAGAAGAAACTTTTGGCTATCCAAGCACAGTGGGAGCAGATTTTGAAAGAAAAGGAAATGGAAATGCAAACTAAATATCAAGCATTACTTAAGTTGGCCGATAACCCTAACACCAACCCTCAAATCTTGGAATTGAAGAAAAGTGAGTTAGAAAAGCTTCAAGCTAGTTATCAAGAAACCCAACAACAGGCTAATACTGATCTTCAGCAGAAGCAAGAACTATTGTTGCAACCTCTATTGGATAAAGTTAGGAAAGCTATTGAAGCAGTCGCTAAAGCTAAAGGATACGACTATGTTATCGATTCTACAGAAGGAAGTGCATTGCTTTATATGAATCCAACTTCAGATTTAATGAAGGATGTAAAAGCTAAATTAGGAATAATTTAGTCATGCCTTCGGCGTCTCAACCAATAGGCGTATTTGATTCTGGCCTAGGTGGTTTAACCATCCTAAAAGCATTAAAAGAATTTTTACCAAATGAGCAGTTCATCTATTATGGTGACACTGCTCATTTGCCTTATGGTGAGAAATCAGCAGAAGCGCTGCAGTCTTATGTAACTGATATTGCTGCCTTCTTAAAGTCAAAGAATTGCAAAATGATGGTAGTCGCTTGCAATAGCGCTTCAACTGTCTTGGATTCTGTAAATGACTTGTCTTTCGATAAGGATAGTGTTGTCGATGTCATTCATCCCATTGTAGATCTAATAGGTAAGCAGACTAAATTTAAGCATATTGCCATAATAGGCACTCGTAAAACTATTAACTCTGGCTTATTTGATAAAGCCATACACGAACTCAATGAAGAATTAGTGCTCATATCTCGACGAACACCTTTGTTAGTTCCTATGATTGAAGAAGGATTTATAGATGAACAAGCATTGTTTCCTATCTTTAAAAGGTATTTTGAAGGCTTTGATGCAACGGAACTTATTATTCCTGCTTGTACTCACTATCCTATAATCTACAATCAAATTGAATCATTTTTCAATCATCGACTTAAAGTATTACACACGCCTAAAATCATAGCAGAATCAGTAACTGCAGTCTTAAAGGATAAGAATTTATTAAGAGACTCGCCGTCCTCGCAAGTTGATGAGTATCACCTCTCTGACCTTACCGAGAGTTTTAAGCAAGAAGCAGAAATGTTTTTGGGAAAAGCTATTAATCTGCAAAAAACGTTGCTCAATTAAATTACGCCGCTTTTTAGTCTCCACAGACCTTTAGTCAAAAGGTCATTTTTTTGTCAGTACAGCTTCGGAACTTAGTGTAAAATTAATCATTATGCTGAGACCTATATATCTATTACTCCTTGCCTTAATCTATACATCTTCCTATGCCCAATTTGCAGATATACGAGGGAATGTTGTAGACCCCAAACTCGACTATGCCATGCAAGGCGCTCTAGTTAGTTTGATAAAGGATGGCGCTACCATTAAGTCGGTGATTTCTGCATCTGAAGGTGCTTTTCAATTCAATAATCTTCAAGCCGGTAACTACAGTTTAACAGTTGAATTTAACGGCTACGGTACCTATTCACTTAATTTTAATTTGAGATCAGATCAGTCGAAATTCATGAGAATAGAAATGTCGATGACTGATAATATTATTGATGCTGTTGACATCCGCGACAAACGCGAGCTTGATGTTACCGGGGGCGGCGATATTCCTTTTGATGGAGATAAAATCAAAGAAGGGCCGTATAGTAATGCTTTAGGAACGGTGGCAAACGACCCTACAATTACAAAATTTGGAAATGGCCTTAGATTCTCTGATGCAAGAGCTGAACAAACTAAAGTTTCAGAAAATGGAATAATCGGAATTGGACTTGTAAACCCAACTTCTTTGGGAATCGGACAAGTCAGAGCAATATCTAAAGGTGTTCCAGTTATGTATGGGGATTTCACTGGTGGGTTAATTGAAATTACTTCGAAAAGATTTCTAGACACCCTGAGTAGGTTTACTGCTCAATTGACTTCTTCTCAATTATTAGAACCATACAATAGAAATGCTCTTGAAACTTTGTGGTATCATTCATTAATGAGAAGAGATAGTCAAGCTATACTCGGACTTTCACATTCTATGTATTTTAGCCACAATAGGGATGGAAATCCTGTAGCCATTCAGAACTATAGATTTACTGATGCGTCACAGCAAAGAATATATGAGCAGCCATTTGGACTTAGCGAATCAGGAGACCCATTGTCGGCTTACTTCTTTACAAATGCTGAGGATTTTGAAGAGATAAAGACAAGGAATAATGTTTCGAGCCTGGACTTTTATAATAGTTTCACTCTGCAATATGCTCCAAACCACAAAGTTGGTTTTGCAGTAACACCAAGTTTACATTATAATAAATCACATCTCTATTCTTTTTCAAATTCACTTTTTAATGCTGAGCACAACCCATTGAACACAAGCACTACTTTTAAAGTCAATGCACAGATGTCGCATGCCCTTAAGCAACCATATAATGATACAGGTAAGTTGCTTTATGATTCTTTGAGCTCTTTTAGTGCAATTAACTATTTGATTATAGTAGATTACCAACAGTTCAATTCGCAAACAGTTGATCCAATATATAAAGACAATATTTTTAACTATGGCTATATCGGAGAGTTTAGGACAAAAGGCGAAGCCCTATATCAGTTTATTGACGAAGATAAAAGCGTTACTGATCAGCACGGAAATCAACTTACTATTGGTGGCTATAATGCTTTAGTGGGCTATCAGGATACTGCATTAACATTCCAGACAAGTTCTAAAAGTTCTAGAAATACATTTACTCAATATGTATTTGATCAGAATGCGATAAGATCCTATGAAGAAGCACAAGAATATCAGGCCTTATTAAATGGTCAACAGGCGAACAATATCTATTCCATGTGGTATGCGCCAGGTACTGTTATCAGCAATTACAATAAATCTCAAAATGAAAAGCTTTCCATCTCAGGAATACTCAATTTAGCATGGCATCCTACCAAAGATTTTATGTATAAGCATGATGTGCAATTTGGTTTCATGTTTGAACAAAGCAATAGATCGTATTATTCTTTAAATGCTACAGCGCTGTGGAATCTAATGCCTCAACTACTCAATAGACAATACATTAAATTGGATACAGATAACCCAATTCTCAGTTATGATGAGAAAGGTGTGTTTTTAGATACAGTGAATTATAATTGGATAGTAGATCCAAATCAACAAACCCAATTCGATAAGAACTTAAGAGCAATTGTTGACGGATCAAATGGGTATACGCTTCAAAATGCTCAATTTATCGATGTAAATTCTGTAGACCCAGATAAATTGAGTTTAGATATGTTTTCAGCCAATGACTTATGGAATAATGGGAACTCCTATGTCAATTATGCTGGATATGATTATCTGGGAAATAGAACGAGAGGAAGATCGAGTATTAATGATTTTCTAAACAACCCTGCTGAAAGATCAATATCCAGCTTCAACCCAATTTATACAGCAATCTGGTTGCAGGACAAATTTGTACTGGATAAAATAAATTTTAGAGTAGGAGTTCGTATAGAACGCTACGATGCCAATCAAGCTGTGTTAAAAGATAAATATAGCCTGTATCCAGTTCGCACAGCTGCTGAAATAAGTACTATTAATAATGAAAGTGTTGTACACCCTTCTACTATAGGTGATGATTTTAAGGTATATGTAGATGATGCTGAATCTCCAACTCAAATAGTTGGATATAGAAATGGAAGCCAGTGGTACGATGAAAGAGGAAATGAAATAGTGTCTGCAGAGCTTATACGAAGTAAAAGTTCTAAAGGAGTTATTCAACCTTATTTGGTCGACCCTTTAAATCAGAAATTGAGTGATGCGTCTTTTAAAGACTATGAACCGGAGTTAGTGGTATTGCCAAGATTGAGTTTTTCTTTTCCGATTAACTCTGAAGCCTTGTTTTTTGCCTATTACGACAAATTTGCACAACGCCCTAACTTCGGTCAGTCTTTTACGCCTATTAATCATTACTATTATATACAGAACAATGCTAACTCTATTCTTCCAAATCCTGATTTGAAGGCGAGTAAGAGAACGGACTATCAAATTGGATTTAGGCAACAAATTGGCAGAGCAAGCTTAATTAGCCTAACCGCTGGCTACGCTGAAATTTTTAATGATATCAATCTGGTAAATGTAGATCAGGCTTATCCAGTGAGCTATATCACATATGACAATATCGATTTCTCCACTATAAAGAATTTTAAAACGGAGTTCACCACTCAAATAAACCAGATTTATTTCAGAGCTTCATATATGTTGCAATTTGCTGATGGAACGGGGTCTAATGTTAACTCAGCTCAGGCACTTATTGCGGCGAATCAACCTAATCTCAGAAGTCTGTTCCCTTTGGCTTATGATGTTCGACATAAGATCAATATTAATATGTCATTGGATCTCTATGAATTTGGTGATATCATTTGCTCGCCATTAATGAAAAACACTTCTCTAAATATCTTTTTCAATACTCAAAGTGGGTCTCCTTATACAGCATACCTCAATGCGATTTCGGAAGCGCAGAATTTGGGAAATGCTAGCCGCAGCCAGGTTAAAGGCAACCCATTTGGGTCTAGATTACCTTGGAATACCAATCTGGATCTTTCTTTCTTAAAGAAATTCCATTACCGAGAGCAGCTCTTTGAATTCCAATTTAATGTGCTGAATCTCTTTAATAATTTGAATATTTTCAATGTATATAGCTATTCTGCTTCAGCCACAGATGATGGATATCTCAGCTCGCCTCAGGGAGTGCAACAGATTCAAAATCAAGTTGATGCAACTTCATTTGCCTATTTGTATAATCTAAAACAACGCAATCCAAATCACTTTGGACAGCCGAGGACTATGAGTATAACTTTAAGGGCAAATTTTTAATTTCTAATTAGCTGTTCATCTTTGCAGATTAATGAGTTTGCGACCTTTGAACATATTGATAATAGATGAATCACATCCCATCCTAATGGATATGTTAGCAGACCATAATATACGCTATAAGCCAACTATTTTGCTCGAAGAGTTAAAGCAGGAACTAATAGATTGTGATGTGCTTATTATGCGCTCAAAACTACATTTTGATGCAGAATGGATTGATCGATCACCGCGCTTAAAATATATCGGCCGACTGGGCTCTGGCATGGACAATATAAATGTTCAATATGCCGAGCAAAAGGGAATTAAATGTTTTAATGCGCCCGAAGGTAACAGAAACGCTGTTGCTGAACAGTGCATTGGTATGCTGCTTTCACTATTGTCGAATATTCACAAGAGCAGCTTAGAGCTCAAAAATGGTGAATGGAATAGAAAGACCAATTCTGGTCAGGAGCTTTCCTCAATGACACTTGGAATTATTGGATATGGAAATGTGGGAACAGCACTAGCTGCCAAATTGAAGAGTTTTGGATGTAAAATTCTTGCATATGACCTCTATAAAAAAGACTATGCTGATGAATTAGTGGAGGAAGTTAGTCTTGAAGAATTACAAGATCGGGCAGACATTGTGAGTCTGCATGTTCCTCTTAATGAGTATTCCTTTAAGATGATAAATAAACAATTTGTGGATAGAATGAGGAAACCATTCTATTTGCTCAATCTTTCTAGAGGAGATGTAGTGCAAACAGAATGCTTAATTGAGGGTTTGAAAGAAGAGAAGATTTTGGGTTTGGCTTTAGATGTTTTTGAGAATGAAAACATTAAGAAACTAACTGACAAGCAGCGAGATATGTTTAATTATTTGCAATCAAATTCCAATGTAATAATGACACCACATATTGCTGGTTTGAGTTCTGAGTCTTACTTACAGATTGCTAAAGTGCTTGCTCAGAAACTACTGGAAGAAATAAATTGAAAAACCATTTGTGAACTCAAATTGGGCCGTAATTAAAATTAATTTGAAT
>CBDUMX010000040.1:0-13456 GCA_965368435.1 uncultured bacterium | reverse complement strand
TAGATACAAGTGGCAGGTGTCATACCAGGTAAAGAATTTATTTCAATGATGATTACATCTACTTTATTATCCGCGTATATCCTTACAAATGCATCAATTCTACAATAGCCCTCTACATTGACCGCTTTAGCAACTCCTGCAAATATTTGTTTTACCTTTTGCGATATGACCGATTGTTTTTCTGCATTCTTTGAAAATCTTGCAGGTGTTATATTTTGACCTTCACCTGCGAGAAATTTCTCAGCGAGAGTTAATACTGTTCCTGTAGAAAGCGCTTCTGAAGGCTCAAAAACTTCATACTCAAGCTGTCCATTCTTATAGTGAGTCAGCATTCCTCCAGTAATTTCCAAAAAATGTTCGGCATCGCCTTTAGAAGTAAAGGTTTCTACCATAAAAATATCTTTAGATGGAAATTCATCTTTTGGTCCAATACCCAAGATGGATTCTATCTCACCACTTCTATCCTTTAGTCCATAACATAAGTCAGCATATGCATTGAGCATCATGTCATTTTCTATCTTAATAACCGCAGAGCTACATCCCTCATCATGAGGTTTACATATTAACGGATATCCGAATCTTTTGATTTCTTCTATAAGCGTCTCTTTATTTGTCAACCAGTCCTTCTTGAGCACTAAAAGGCTGTCAGCAACAAGGAAGCCTTGCTCACGCAGCAGTTGATTAGTTTGATACTTATTTATGGTATACATTGAACTTTCAACACCTGATCCATTATAGGGTAATCCTATTTTATCTAACTCTGCTTGAACTTGTCCATCTTCACCTGGTCTTCCGTGCAGGGCAATAAATACAGAGTCGAAATTAGTTTTCAGGTCATTATAGCTTAACTCTTCAACTGAATAAGAAAAATTCCCTTGAGTATATTTCTGGGTTAAGGCCTGAGCTTCTTGTCTAATGTATTCTAGTGCTTTGGAGCGCTTTCCCGACTCAATTTTTGATTTAATATCATCTGCATTGTCTTTAAGCATTACGCTAATGGGCAATTTATAGAGACGGTGATCTCCATCTTTACCTGTTAGGAAAATAGGAGTTGGTTCATAGTTGACTGAAGAAGCTAACTTTTCATATATATTTCTTCCACTTTCAACTGAGATGTGTCGCTCTGTTGAATAACCTCCGAAAAGCACAGCAACTCTTTGCTTGGTATTATCCTTGCTCTGAGTAGCTTCTAGACTTGTATCAAGCGCGCTCAATAGTTTCTTAAATTTAGTGTTTGTGGCTTGTTTTCTAAGGCGTTCTGCAATGGAAGTTCGAATTATATAGGTAATAAAGTTTTTAGGGTTTAATCCAATTTCTGCCGCTTGATGAAAAAAGAAGGAGGATGGCATCATTCCAGATGTAGTATTTGGATCATTGAGGTATATCCCTTTCTCAGTTACAAATCCGTCAATTCTGGCATATACTTCAAACTCAAAATAGTTAAAGAGCTCAACGCAGGCCTTCCGAATTTCATCAATCTTCGACTCTTCTATCTGAATAGGTGTTTGTTTATGAGATAGTCCAGGAAGGTATTTGGAATTATAGTCAAAGATTTCTTTTCCTTTAACCACTTCCGTTGGTGGCAAAGCCAGGGCTTTGCCGTTGTCTTGTTGAACAACTATACAAGAAAACTCTCTACCTTCTAAAAACTGCTCGAAAACCACTTCGTACTCACCAGCACTCGCCTGAAGTTCTACTTGCTCATTCTCGTTAAACTGAATTTCTATATAATTTAAAAGTTCTTCTGGATGACGAATCAATTTACCATTGCACAATAAAGGAAGCCCGAGCCCTATCCTTAAATCCGTGAGTTCTTGAATGTATTTGAGTTTGTTCTTGGATTCCCATTCCGTTTTATTGAGATGCTGAACAAAAAATGCTGCATTCACCTGTTTCTCAAATTGAACTACATCCTGTTCTTTTATCACTTGCACTCCGATTGAAGAACCTTGATTAGAAGATTTAGCAACGAATGGCAGTCCTAATTTATCCACTAATTGGCTAAGCAATTCGGCTTTATTAGATTGTTCCCATAAATCTCGCCTAATGCTTTTCCACTCCGTTAAGGCTAAACCAGAGTTCCACCATTTCTTTTGGATATGCTTTGATACACCCAAAGCAGAAGCCATAATACCTGAACCGCTATAGGGTATTTTAAACCACTCCAGCATTCCCTGTATGCTTCCATCCTCTCCATAACTACCGTGTAAAGCTAAAAAGGCAAAGTCTATTTCTTTTGCAATTTCATCAATTCGCATTGGCGTTCCAATTTCCCGTAGCATTTCGGCATACTGTTTATCACTCAAATCTAAAGACTCGGAATAAAGCTGAAAATGATGATTCATTTCAGGAATGTACTTAGCTGGAGGAAAAAAGTCTCTTATAGTGCCTCTATAGACAAACTGCCAGTTGAGTTTAACAAAATTCCCGTAGGCATCTACAAATATGGGGACAGCCTCAAAGCGTTCCTTGTCTAAGTTATCATACACCGTTCTGCCTCCTGCAAATGACACTTCTCGTTCTCGAGAAGCACCGCCAAAAAAAACGCCTACTTTTATCATTGTATATTCAAAAATGCGCTTGTAGCCTAGCTTTACCAAATATTGATTTAAACCATATGTGCAAAAAATCCATCATTTTTGATCTTTTACTTTCTTTGGAATAATATTTGAACTTATAATCGTAGCACAAACACATATGAAAAACATATTTACAATACTATTTGTTGTTCTCGCTGGCAGTTTATTCGCTCAAGAAACACAAGACAGCACTTCAACAGAAGCTCCTCAAGATAGCACTGTAAGTTCTACATCTGATACTGACTTACCTTCAATTGTATTAAAAGACATCGACGGTCATGATATTAATTTAGCTGATTATGGCACTAATGGAAAGCTTACAATCATTTCATTTTGGGCTACTTGGTGCAAGCCGTGTATAAGAGAGCTTAAAAACTTAAATGATTTAATGGATGATTGGAGTGAAGAATACGGCGTTGAATTGGTGGCAATTAGCACAGACGACGCAAGAAATGTTAATAAAGTAAAACCATTTGCCAGTGGATTAGGTTGGGATTTTGATGTATTACTCGACGTAAATGGAGATGTACAACGCGCAATGAATGTTGCTAACCCTCCTGTCACTTTCCTCATTGATCAAAATGGTAAAATCATTTATACCCATACGGGATATGTAGAAGGCGACGAGTATGAGTTAGAAGAACACATCATTGAAGCTGCTGGAAATTAATTTATTTCTAACTGCAAGTCATCCTGAGCCAAATAAATGTTCTTTGGCAATTCTTTTTGAACATCTTCATGTTTGCCCAATTGGTGACTAATATGAGTTAAGTAACACTCTCCTACTTCTAGTTCTTGTGCAAGTTCAATTGCCTCGTCAAGAGTAAAATGTGAAATATGTGGTGATTTTCTCAATGCATTCAACACTAAAACTTTGCTTCCACGAACTTTTTCCTTTTCTTCATCAGAAATATAATTTGCATCTGTGATATAGGTGAAATCTTTTACTCTGAAACCATATACTGGCAATTTATAGTGAAGTAATTCTATAGGTATTACCTCAACACCATGTACATTAAATGATTGATTATCAAAAATATGCAAGTTCAAATCCGGAACACCAGGGTATTTAAAATCTTCGAAGCAATAGTAGAAATCTCGTTTTAAAACTTCTTCCACTCTTTCGTCGGCATAAACATCCATAGCCTTTTGTTGGATATAATTAAAAGCGCGTATATCATCGAAACCAGCCGTGTGGTCTTTGTGTCCGTGGGTAAATAATATAGCATCTAACTTTCTGGTCTGATTTCTCAACATTTGCTGACGAAAATCAGGTCCAGTATCAATTACAATACTAACATGATCTGTTTCAATCAAAACGCTCGAACGTAAGCGTTTATCCTTTGAATCTGTTGAGGTACAGACTGCACACTTACAACCAATAATTGGCACGCCTTGAGATGTTCCTGTTCCTAGAAAACTAATTTTCAAATCTCGACAAATCTAAGCTAGAATTTCTATTTGAACTCATATTTGGCGAAAGCCTTTGCTTGAAATGCTGCGTCTGTTCTTTAAGCTGGATATTAATATTGTTAATCGCTTCTTTAGAAAGGAACCACCCTAAAGGTATCAATTGATCATCGCGTCTATCAAGAGTCACAAAAATTGCTTCATCGCTATGATCTAGGTTCTTTAATTTACTGGCGTGCTCAGAATAGTTGCCACTGTTCACCCAAACCTTGGAAAAAGTATTGAGTGGGGCAAGTATTTCGTAAAGACCAGTGATTGGAGAACTGTATTCCGCCTTTGTATTTTTAATAAATACTAAATAAAACTTTGTCTTGAATTTATACTTTGCAGATAAAAGTTTTAAGTAATCATATAGTTCAAGCATGCTGCTAGCCCCCATATTTTCCACATATCCACCATCAACGATATTGCCCCATTTTCTGCCTTTATAATCAATAATTTGGGCTGGCGGAGTTAGAAATGGAAATCTAGAACTCAGCGAAACTGCTGTTGATTGAGGTATGTCAGTTCTAATGACATCGAATAAGTCTTCTTTATTATTAAATACCAATGGATCTACTTTAACATTAGAAATCAAGGTTGTAAAGCCATTTTCTGCGTGTGTACTATTATACAAATAGACACAGTCGTCGTTTTTAGTTGAATTAATAAATCCTTTAGATAATAGATCCTTACCATCAATTCTTGCTGCCTCCTCCCAAGAATACTCCAAGGCCTTGGCCCTATCTAAAGAATAAATAGGAAAGGGTAGAAATTTTTGAACTAAATCTGGCACTACTAGCCACGAAGTGACTGGCGATAAGAAATCTTTACTCAGTATTCTATGAACTTTAGAATGTAATTCTGTTTCACCTTCTCGCAGCAAGCTCTTATAGGTTGCCACACCTAAAGTCCCCCCAGAAACCGTGCTATATGCATAGGTGTGTTTATCAAAATCCTTGACACTTGTTTGCATTTCGGACAGAACTTGGGCAGTCCAATATGAAGATCTAACTCCTCCACCTTGAGCAGCAACAAGAATAACAGGTATACTATCGTCATTCTGAGTTTGCCGTTGTTGTATCCATCTGATATAGTGATCTTCAATATTGGGACGCTCAATCTCAGAGTCCTGAATGGTTCTAATTTTGTGATTATTGTTAAAGAAGCTGAAACTAATAACCATGATTATTAGAGTGAAAGCGAAGGGAAATCTGTAATGCTTTTCAGCAAAGTCTAAGAATGTTGAAATAACTAACCATGATCCAAGCGCAAATAGCACTATGGCAGCTGACCCAATATATTGAGGAAATGTAACCGGGTATAAAACGATAAATGTAAATAGAATGATTATTAGGATTAGACGAAAGCTTATCCATTTACCCTGTTTAGCCCAAATAAATGATGCAGGGTATGCTTCATTCTTTATCAAGACATAATCTGGAATATTTAAAACCTTCCACTTATTCCTTGTTAAAAAATAAAGAATGAGATCTTTTCTTAAATGTAAGAAAATGTACAGCCAAACAGCCAAGCATAAGTAAAGATATATGAGAGGATTATTCCAACCATCTGCTTTGTACAATCCTGCCGCAAAAATTAGTATAGGTACGATAGCGAGTATCCTTGGGACAAGTACTTGCGCTCTTAATGCATATCGCTTGTTAAATTGTATAAAATCAAAAGTTGTAAAGTGTAATTCCGCTCTTGCCGATCTCCAACTCTGCCAACTCCACCACAAAACCGCAAATAATGTAGCCCAACTGTGTACCCTGACTATACCGTTCTCTGCAAAATGCAGCGAGCGAAGTATATCAACACCTTGCTCAAATACTACTAAAGCAATAAAACCAATCAACTGAAACAGCAGAATTATCCAACAGGATTTGATAACCATATAGTAGTTGAAAATTTGCTTCAGCATCTCTATAAGTTACACATTTTTTCTCACATAAACTACTGGCTGTCTGCTATTTGACATCAAAATGACCATTAATAAAACTTTGATATATTGTCTGCAAATTTACTCTTGAAAAGCTTTCTGTCTTTAAAAAGACCGGTATTAAGAAAAACCCTAAATACGGGATTATTATCAAGACCAGCTAAAGGCTGTGAATAGATCAATCCGAAGTACATTTTTTTATAGTGCATAGCTAAAGTAGCAGCAAAATCTTGCTGATTGTGGTCAGCGATATATGCTGTAGCTATATTGAAATACTGAGTATTTAGATCCAGTGAGGCTTTTGCGTAATAACCATCAGCATTATAAACACCTATTACAGACGGGAATAAGGTATTGTTTTTTCCTAAGTTCAGAAATCCTCCAACCATAAGATTTACACTCATGGGCAATTTTCGAGTGGTTCCATTAACTAGAGATACGTCAGGATTCATAATGTTTTGTAAACCTAGAGATACTATAAGTTCTTTGTATTGCATACTGGCACCAGCTTCTAAATTTAGATATGATAGTTTTCCAGTTAAATCAGTTAAACTTGAAAATTGAGTAGCTTCTCCATTTAAATCTATAAATGTAAAGCCTGAAGTATCACCATCCGTTTTTATTGATGTCCTAGTATTAATCTGCAAGGAACCTCCATATCGGAACTGCAAATTCTTGTCCTGTTTGCTTGTTTTACCGTAGGTTAAATTAAACATAGAATTACTTACATATTCATTAGATATGCGGTCAACTCCTATCATATAATTTCCCAATTTAAAGGGAATTTTACCTTCTGCCATGAATGTAAAATCGTTAAGATTTGCATTTGTAAGCAATCGAAACATGTCCTCTTGTAGACCCGCAAGAGAAGGATTAATTAGTCCTGGTTGCTTAATATCCTTGCCCGACCTTATTTCAAGATTCTGTGCCTGACTTATAAATAAAGTGCAAACACAAATACTCAATACTATTATTTTCTTCATAACTAAATTGTTTCAAACTTAATACCAATCTTCCTCTTTAAGTCTTTCGAATGTACAAGTATTTAAAACTCTATTATACTTTTAGTAATTAATTATTTCCTTTGCCGAGCGTGTTTGAAAAGGCCTTAGATCATCAAATTTTCAAGATTGTTTCAGAAGAAGCTCTAAAATTAGATATGCCAGCCTTTGTTGTAGGTGGATATGTTAGAGATATCTACCTTAATCGCAGTTCTAAAGATGTTGATTTTGTATGTCTAGGCAGTGGTATAAAACTAGCTAAAGCCGTTCACGCAAGAATTGATAATGCCCATTTGAGTGTTTTTAAAAATTTCGGTACTGCACAGATTAAAACAGATGATTGGGAATTTGAATTTGTTGGTGCTCGCAGGGAATCTTACCGCAGAGACAGCAGGAAGCCAATTGTAGAAGATGGGAGCTTTGATGAAGATATCAGCAGAAGAGATTTTACTATAAATTGCCTAGCTATTGACCTATCTCCAGGGAACTTTGGAGCCTTAATTGATAAATACAATGGTATTGAAGACATTAACAATAAATGTATTCGTACACCACTAGATCCTTCGGAAACTTTTAGCGATGACCCATTGCGCATGCTCCGAGCTGCGAGATTTGCATGTCAACTCGATTTTAAAATTGAAGAGAGTGCATTTGAAGCGATGAAAACCAATGCTAAAAGACTATCAATCATCTCGCAAGAGCGTATCAGCGATGAAGTTCAAAAAATTATGCAAGCGGACAAACCGAGCATTGGCTTCAAAATTTTATTTACTACCGGCCTTTTACATGAATTTTTTCCAGAACTAGCTGCTATGCAAGGAGTTGAGACCATAGACGGAAAAAGTCATAAAGACAACTTCTACCACACATTAGAAGTGTTAGACAAACTAGCAGCCCGCTCGAATAACCTATGGTTGAGATGGGCCGCATTAATGCACGACATTGCTAAGCCAAGGACTAAAAGGTTTGTTAAAAATGAAGGTTGGACTTTCCACGGGCATGAAGACAAAGGGGGAAGAATGACCGTTGGAATATTTAAGAAACTTAAGCTGCCTCAAAACGAGAAAATGAAATATGTTTCTAAACTCGTTCGGTTGCATTTAAGACCAATAGCTTTAACAAAAGAGAATATTACAGACTCAGCTGTACGAAGATTAATATTTGAAGCAGGGGATGATTTGGAAGATTTAATGACTCTGTGCAAATGTGATATAACAACTAAAAACGCGGATAAAGAACGACGATTCCTTGCGAACTTGGAAATGGTTGAACAACAGATTAAGGCTGTTGAAGAAAGAGATAGGATAAGAAATTGGAAAGCTCCGATTGATGGAAACAAAATCATGGCTATTTTTGGCATAACAGAAGGGAAAGAAATAGGAATTATTAAATCTGCTTTGAAAGAAGCAATTTTAGATGGTGAAGTCTTAAATAACTATGATGAGGCTTTGCAATATGTAAAACAAAAAGGAGTTGAATTAGGACTAACAATAGTTAATAATGAGTAAAATAGTATTTAGATTTAGAGTATCTTTTGAAGATGTAGATGACGTTGAGAGAATTATAGATGTAAGTGGTCGCAATACATTTAGAGACTTCCATTATGCTATCCAGGATGCAATAAATTTCGATAGAATAAAACCAGCATCTTTTTTCAAGGCAACAGATCTTTGGAGGCCAAAAGAAGAATATTGCACAGAACCAAAACCAAATGCGAAAGCCGCTGGTGCTTCAGAACTCGCTAAGCATATAGACGACCCATATCAGAAGTTTATCTATGTTTATGATGAAGAGGGTGGTAATTGGACACTCAGAGTTGAAGTTGTGAAATTAAGCAAAGAAGAAGCTGGAATTGAATATCCTCGCCTGGTGAAAAGTACTGGAACTGCACCAAAGCAATACGTTGACCCTAAAACTCTAATTCAAGATCCATCCGCTAAATTGTTCAAAGAAGCTGATAGTTTGATTAAAGATCTTGGCGAATTAATGGCCGTTGATGAACTCACAGATGAAGACGTAGAAGATTTAGACGACGATGATGAGGATGACGACGAGGAAGAAGATGATGACTTCAATCTCTATGGTGATGAAGTTGATGAATCTGAAATTTAAATGAAGGGCAAGCTATTAGTAGTACTTGCAGGACCTACTGCGGTGGGTAAAACTAGCTTGGGCATTAAGCTTGCCAAACACTTTAATTCCGAAATAATTTCTGCGGATTCTAGGCAACTATATAAAGAATTAAACATTGGCGTTGCGCGGCCATCAGTGAGTGAACTGGAGGAAGTAAAACACCATTTTATCGCCAGTCAAAGTATTACAGAAGATTATAATGCTGGATCTTATTCGGTTGACGCAAATACTCTACTTAAGCAACTTTTTATCAAGCACAATATCCTCTTTATGGTTGGCGGCACTGGATTGTATATACAGGCAGCTACACAGGGATTAAATAGTTTACCGTCAAAAGATGAAAAATTAAGATCTAAGCTCTCCCAACTATATCAAAATTCTGGTATCGCAGGCCTACAAGCTAAATTAAAAGCATTAGATCCAAAGGCCCAAATCAAGGATTGGGAAAATCCTCAGCGACTTATTCGCGCGATTGAAATTATTAGTCGGACTAAAGTCAGTCTAGAAAAAAATATGGAGGAAATCCCTCAATCAAGAGATTACGAAACCCTATTCCTATACTTAGACATGGATCGAGATTTATTGTACAAAAGAATCAACCATAGAGTTGATGTTATGATTAAAAGCGGATTGGAGGCTGAAGCGCGATCACTCCTAAAATTTCGAGAGTTAAACGCATTGCAGACGGTAGGATATCGCGAGTTATTCGACTATTTCGATAATAAAATAAGCCTTGAGAAAGCTATTGAATTGATAAAACAACACAGCAGAAACTATGCAAAGCGACAATTAACTTGGTTTAAAAATAAATCCTATCTGCGCATTGAAAACTACAATCAAGGATTAGAGCTTATTAAAGCTCAACTACAAAAATTATAGTACCTCTATTAATTCGACATTAAAAATTAGAACTTCATTTTTACCTATTACATCACTTGGTGGAGGATTTGAACCATAAGCCAATTCTGAAGGAATTAATAACATTCCACTCCCACCTTCCTTAAACAAGGGTATTCCTAACTGCCAGCCTAAAATAACTCGATTAAGTGGAAAAGTTGCAGGTTCATTTCTATCATAAGAAGAATCAAATTTTTCATCCTTTAAAGTAAAGCCTTCGTAGTGAACCGTAACATCATTATCAACAGTAGGTCTATCACCGGTGCCTTCTTCAGTTATGATGTAATACAACCCATCTTCCGTCTTCTCAGCAGTCAGATTGTTTTTTTCCAAATACTTTTCAATTTTATTGATATCCTTCTCAAGTCTATCCTTTGCACATGAGCTAATTAAAGGAACAATAAAGAGAAACAAACAGAACCTTTTGAGTGTATTCATGCTGCAAATAAAATGCATCAGAATTGGTTGTTGTTCTTAAATCCAAAAACTTTATTCTCTTCGCCTGAACGTCGACCAAAGGTTAAGTTTAGGCCTGTCCTAAAGCTTAAGGTATTAAATTGACCAGTAAGTGGACCTAATACATTGTCACTCACAATATACCATTGCACAGTTTTCATATTCAAACTCATACCCGCACCTAGATTTAGTGCATTACCTCTCATGGCTGTATAACTAAAACTAAGACCTAAAACTTTCTTAAATCTGGCATTGTAAGATAAGGTTACAGCTGGATAAAAACTGCGATTATATACACTCCCATAAAGCAATACTCCAAGACTGTTTCCTTTAGTTAAATGAAATTTCGCTCCGAGATAGAAATCGCTCATTAATCCAGTTGTAAAACTTGATGAATGTGAGTCCAACCTAAAAATATCTGCTAGTGTATCTCCCAAGTTACGTATAGCTTCCTCAAAATTTATAGAATCAATAAAAATGTTCTTTAACTCTACTCCTTCAAAATTGTATCTCGCACCGGGCACTTCTGATTCATAGCTTATAGTATTTTCATTCCATCGGACAATTCCCATGTCGATAATGCTAGCACTCAAGGTAATTCTGTCGTTCAAATCATAGCTAGCTCCAATATCTAAGCCCCAACCGTGATTTTTGGCTCCGTACACAAGGTGCTTGGGATTCGGTTGCCTATTGCTATCAATTGCAAAAATTGCAGATGACATATTGAATTTCAAGTCTGAGCTGATAGTCATGGCAAAATCTTCTTCTGCAGTATAAAAACTCGCATTATTTCTCTCGGTCTCAAATCTGCTTAGACCGTAAATATATTTTGCCCTAGCTCCGATATTTAATCGATCATTCAAGAGATACCTCTGATATCCAACAGCATATTCCCTCGTATGAATTAAATCAAGACCAACATTAAAATCGAAGGTCCTACCTAAGTTCTCCCCTCCGTTTCCTTGGAATACTAGATCGAACACATCTCCTGGAATCTCAGTTCTAGTTTTAACTTTCTCGCTAATGTTAAAGCTGAAAAAGTTTTTACCCTGTTTAAACCCAAAGTTCACCCAATCTTGACTCACATTGACATTTACAAATGTGTTTTTATCAAAAATGTTCGAAAGACTGTTAACATCTAAAATAAAAGAGTCTTTTCCCTCATCCTGAATAAATGCATTATTAAACTCCTTGGGATGTATACCGTTTGAACTAAAGTTAAATGCAAGTGACGATAAAGCTGGTATTCCTATATAAAGCTTGGCATCAGATCTATTTGCAGGGTTAGAATAAACACTCTGCGGTAAGCTTTGCATATGATATAAAGTCAAGTTACTTTGTCCGTAGCTAAACATCGAAGCTAGCACCAAAGCCAATACGATTGCTAGATTGTAAATTTTATAATTTTTCATCGATGTGTAGTTTAGATTGTATACCGAATTGAACTAATATGTTATACTCATTAAAGAATTTAACATCAGGCTGATTTGCGCCATCAAAGAGCGTATTGAAATACACAACAAACCTTGCTTGATTCACTTGTTTCAAGGCTTCTAATCTCTCTTGATTAAAAATAACATCAATAGTTTTTGGGTTTGTGCTCACCGTTTTACCACTGGCATCCACATTAGATGAAGGAACTAATAATAAATCATCAGTCATCAATGAATCAATAATGGTATTAGTAGTACTATCTTCAAAATACATTTGTATGCTCAAATCGGCAGGAAAACTATTGACAGAATGCATACGCAGCATGATCTCTTTCACGTATTCATCTATTTCGGCGTCAAAAGACAAGACAGAAGTTGATTCAAATTTATAATCTTTAGCTGTTCCATACAGAGGTACCTCGGCTTGCACATCACATTGTAAAACGGAGCTATCCAACATCCAGATTCGCTCTGATTGATTTAATGGATTGGTATAAATACTGTATTGATAAACATTGGTATATGGTGAATTATCTACATAACTTACAATGTTAGTATTCGTGCTATTCAATAGTACACTATCGAAAAAAGCCTCACCTCTACTTGGTGCTGCAAGGATGTCAAATTGAGATGGATAGCCACTTAAGGCAAGTGTGTTATTGCTTTCACTAGTACCCTCGAATAAATCAAGATAAGCCCTGATAGGCGCACCAAATGAATTAGTAAATTTTAGCTTTAGTCGAGGATCTGCCATGGTAAAACTTCCATCTTCACTATTCTTAAAAATAGAGATGAAGAGTGAGTCGTTGCCATTTGATAAATTAGTATTGGGTAAGTAACCCTTTAATGATGAAAATTCTAAATCAACAAAAGCTAAATCTATATCGACATAATCACCCGCTAACACTGGATTGCCAGCTTGTGTTTCTATATGAATATCAAATTGAATTCTAAACTGTGAATGCCCTTGAGATCCAGCAGTTAGATCTAAAGCGGCGCCATTTAAATCCAGACTATTTGCTGCTATCACAGGAATTGTACCGCTGTAGTTTGCTTGTCCGCCATTGCTGATTACATATCCGTTTAAAGATGAATTCAAAATAGCTGCGCTCACATCAACATTGTGCTGCAAACTAGTGCTAATTGTAAAATTCCAAGCTCCACCTTTGAGAAGTATAGAGTCGAGTTGATTCAAACCATAACTAAAGTCAATGTCCCTTACAATCTGAAGGTCAATGCTACCATTTGCTGCTAATGCAGATGCTTCGGCAGCAGAAAGGCTATAGTTTTCATTGTGACTTTGGTTTGGCAAGATAAAAGCATCTTCAGCACGAAGACTGAACAAGGTACTTTCATAAATTAAAGTAATTGATTTATCGTTCTCAACCCTGTGTTCGATTAAATCATCTTTAATTTCAACAATATCATCTACACCAAGATCTGTGTAAAGAAGTGGAATTGCAATTTCTGGACTCCAATTTAGTGTACTAGTTTTAGATACTTTATTGATTGTATCTTGTAAATCTTTAATACATGAAGACAGAAAAATGATCAATAATAAGAATT
>CBDUMX010000039.1:0-13797 GCA_965368435.1 uncultured bacterium | reverse complement strand
ACAATTACGATTTCATCTACAAAAGGCGCAACATTTGTGATAAAGGAAGGAAGATCTCGTTCTTCATTATAACTAATAGCAACGGCTGCTAGAGTAATTTCTGAATTCATGCTGTTGTGTTGTTATTTTTTAGCCTGAGTCTGATAGGGTTTATAAACCTATTCCAAATAAATGCATAGCTTCGTCTCAAACCCGATCTGCAATAAAAGTATATTCTTTTATAAAAAGGTGCCTGTGGTTTCTCTGGATTATTTAACTCTTCATCTGTATATCCAAAATCTTTAGCTAGTTCTTTAACTTTAGGGTCTAGATTAAATCTGAAATACGGATCAGTTTTCCATTTTAGCAGCGATTTATCGTGTGCAAGACTGCCCACTTGGGAATGGGGTTCAATTCCAATAAATGTACAAATAGATCTGAATATAGGCTTAGGATTTTCAATGATATCTTCATATCGCAATTCTAAATAATTGCTCTCATCTAGTTTCTGTCTTATTGCAATGAGATTGGCTTGGATATCCATCCATCCAAATTGTCTTTTTTTCGGTAAAGTATGAAACAACTGATAAGCAGAGTATTGTACAGATAAGGGATTGCGTACTAAGCCGATAATTTTCACATCGTAGTTGGTTGCACTCATCCATTCTAAGATCAATTCTAAAGCACCCCAATTAGCTAGCACTTGCGGAGATTTTTCAAAAAATACTGGATTCGCATATTTATCACACAATGCCTCCCATGAGGAAAAGAGTAACTCTTTATCATCTTGAGGTGGTATAAAGTCTGGGCAATTGCCTTTAACGGTGTCTAAGAGATAGGTTTTTGCATTTGCAGGTCCCCCATATCCCGGATAGACCTTTCCATCAGAGAATTTTTCCGCGGGTAGATTTAACATTACCGCTCCTTTCAACCAATGATGGGTTTCTAAATAGGTGTGTGAACTGTAAGCAACTGTTTGTACATCTGGATGCTTACATAACTCACGCTGAAACATGGTTGAGCCAGATCTCTTGTCAGAGAGAAGAATAACAACAGTTTTATTAACTTTATGATTCTTCATTTTGTAGCTCTATATATTTTTTAGGTTTTAATCTACTTTGAATTGCTATTAATGCAATTAGGAGGAAGAATAACATTGCCCCACGAGGGGTTGATACTGCAGCATGTCCAAATACAAACCACGGTATAAATCCTAGAAGGCTGGCAAATAGAACCCTACTAAATTGGTATCCAAATGGATTATATTTTTTTGAGGTATTATGCCAACTCAAATATATTGCTGAAAATAAAATAAAAACATAGATGAAAGCTGATGTCATACCATAAGCAAAGTATGCTTTACCAAAAACCGCATGATCTGCATTATTCTTGCCTTCTAATCCATATCTACTACCTCTTCTGTCGAGTTTCACCCTTGAAAAACCATGTCCGAAAAAAATGTTTTCTGGATTGTCTATGATATGCGTAAACGGCTCTATATAGGCATAAAGTCTTTCCGTTTCATTCCTGTCTTCAATGGGTTTGTCGATTACACGGGTAGTGGACTGTTCTAACCTCCTGAAGTAGAAATAGTTAGAATCAAGACCTATGTACAAAAAGCCCATAATGCTTAAACCAATTAAGATTAGTAGATTGTTTCTAAACCTGGCAACATTAAAAAGTAGTAAACCAAAAATCACAAAAGCGAGCCCCATAATAGCCCCTCTGCTATAAGTCATAATTACCGCTATTGGTATCAGAAAAGAAACTACTTGCAAAAGAATTTTGGTTTTACCTTCTAACAAGCCTGGTCTTCTCAGGTATAAGATGAGTGGCCATATACAGTTTAAAAAGGCGCCACTGAGTATTGATACTCCAACATAAGATTGACCTCTTAATGCACCAGAATATTTTTCATAGGTATTTAATACTGTATCGCTTGCCGGCTCTAAAAACTTAATGCTAAACAAATAGTTTTTAGCGAGATTGCGCGTTGGTGGAATTGAAGACAGAATAAGCACCGTGGCAGTGATTAGGGCCGCAAATAGCGCGGGTTTCAGTATATATGCGAGGTCTTCTTGGCTTTCTATTATTCGCGAAACTGAGAAGAAAACCGAGAATGCAAGTATGGTCCTTGCAATCATATAGATTGGTTGAAAAACGGTATTGGTTTCAAAAATCACAAACAGCTCACTTACCAAAGCAAAAAACAGAATAATAGATATCAACTTTGAGTATCTCGTTTTTTTGAATGGAAGTTTTGTAGAATAGTAATAAGTACCTAGAATAAACACATCTATCACATAGAATGGAATTGGACCTATTCTAATATTCATTCTAGGGAATGCTAGCAGAAGGAATACGAATATTCCTAACAAATTCAACGCTCTTTGCTTGTCTTTATTCTCCATTCAGCTCCTTATAAAGTTGAATATAATTATCAATCATTCCGTCTAGGCTGTAGCTCAATGATTTTTGAAATGCATTAAAGCCCATTTTAAGTCGCAGTTCTTTGCTTGATATTAGGTCATGTAAAGCATCAGCAATTTCACTTGGGTTATCGGGTTCAACTAAAATTGCATTCTTATTCTTTTCATCATAAAGTTCTCTTAAACCTTTGACATTACTAAGTATAGATGGTAAAGAAGCGTTCATAGCTTCTACGGCAGCCAAGCCAAATCCTTCATAGGAAGAGGGCATAAGAAAAATGTCTGCTTCTTTCAAATAGTCTTGAACATTAGATTTATAACCAAGCAACTCTACTTTATCAGATAATTGAAGCTTTTGAATTTCTGTCCGAAGCATTTCTTCTTCATCCCCTTCTCCAATAATTTGATACTTGATATCCAAATGTTTGATATCTGCTATCGCGTATAAGGCGTTCTGATAGTTTTTTGCCTTTCTTAGATTACCAACAGAAATGATGGTTAATCTTTCTTTCTCAGGGCGTTCATGATACTGGTTGAATGTGTGTTTTGAGCCATTATTTATCACTCCAATCTTGGGCTTTAAAGATGGTATCCATTCTATAAGTTCATCAGCCGTGCCTTGACTTATTGCAATAATTCTGGAGTAGTTTTTATAGATAAATCGGTCAAGTAACTTTCCCCAGACCTTATTTCTTCTGTTGTTTGAAGTACTGTGTTCTGTGAATATTAATTTCCCTTTTATTAGTCCAAACTGTTTTAAAACCGCACAATAAAAACTCGCAGGAAATAAATGCACATGAATGAGATCATCGCTTGCAACTTCTTTCCTACAATACCTGAAAATTCCAACTATCGCTTTTAAACTATAAGGGCTTGAAGACTTCAAACAGACCGCATTGGCTAGAGCTTGATCATAGTAGAGCGTCAATAGTTTGGCATCAATTTCTTTAGATAGTAATGAGCTAAACAGCTGATTTACTATGCGTTCTGCACCACCTAGCTTCAAACTAGCGCTATTTGATATTAGATGAACCAAATCGTTTTAATTGGGATTTTAATTTTTCTCTTAAACCCAATGGGATGTACTTAAGATTAGTTGGTTTAAAGTTTTCTTCAAGGCGGAAAGATTTAAAGCTTTTTACTTCAAAAGCCGGAGGTTCTGTTTTCATTACCTCTTTAAACACATCAGCATAGGCTGAAGCAGTGATGGTATTGTCGAAGCGATTAATCGCTGTTTGACCACTCGCAACAGACATTTGCTTGAGGTAGTCTCGATCTTCATGTAGTTTTAGTATTCCCTTTGCCATTGCTTTGTATGAGGAAAGTGGATACACCAATCCGTCGGAGCCACTTTTTACGATAAAATCTGTTATGCCCTCAATTAACCAGCAGACAGGTACGCAGGCGGCCATCATAGCTTCAAGAAGAGAATTCGGACAGCCTTCAAAATGTGATGTAAACAGGTATATATCCGATTGGCCCAAGAGTTTTATAACATCGTCTTCGGCCAAAGCCCCATGAAAAGTAACTTTTGATTCAAATTGAGCTTCTTTTAATTGAAATCTAAGCTGTTGTTCATGCTTGCCTTGTCCAGCAATATTCACTTTATATGGAACATTCAGAGCCTCTAATTCTTTTAAAATAAGGGGTATATGTAATACTCCTTTTTGCTGATGCTCAAGTCTGCCTACAAATGAAATGCGTAAGTAATCTTCCTGACCTCTTACTTGCTCCCTCGCATCTGTAAATTTACTCGCTTCAATTCCATTTGGTATTAATGCTATTTTATCTTTATCGGCATTATAGTGTTCTATTAAATCGCGCTCTAAGCGCGGTGTCAGAGCAATGATTTTCATGAGGCGCTCAGCGCAACTCATCGTAATTCTATACCCGTGATCGAATGCGTTAGCGCATCGAGCTAAAATTCTAATTGAAACCGGCAGGTGAGGATAGGAAGATAAAATCGCAATAGAATTTACACCTATTACAATGTTGATCTTATAATCAGTGCACCAATTAACAAATTCTTGACTTTGTTTTTTATATGAATAGTCTTTTGGAGCTAGTAGAACACAGTTTTCATCTTCATAGCGTTTATCCCACATAGCAGCTTGTTGTGCGCCAAGAGCAACGCAATACATCTCTACACCATGTTTTGCAAGGGCTTTACGCTGATTGCGATAGAAAGTAAAAGTACCGCTTTCTTTAGGAACTGAACCAAAAGCAACTTTAATCATTCTAAGCTATTTTTCGTATAGCGTAACTTGGGTTTTCATGGTTTTCCATACTTAAATAAACCAGCTCCCAGTCGTTCTCAACACAGAATTGGTAAACTGCTTCAACTACACCAAATCTTGTCATGCTTCTTTTACTGGTATGTATAAAGTCATGACCAGCCATTATTCCACCACTTTTCATTTTTGGGGCATATGCTTTTAGCTCGTTCAGCGTATTTTCATAAGAATGATCTGTATCTATATAAATCCAATCAAAATAATTATCACTAAAAGAAGAAACAACTTCTGTTGAATACCCCAGGTTCATTTCAACTATACCTGAAGCAAGCTGTTGCTCAAACTTTTTAAACACTTCTTCCCTTTTGTTTTGGTTGTATCGCTCACTTGCCCATACATCAACTAAATGCAATTTTTGTGGCTTAGCTATATCTAGAATTTGCTGAGAAAAACTCCCTTGGTCTACTCCTAACTCAGCCATAATAGCATTTTCAGGAATCATTTTAAGCATGCTTGCGCGATCTTTCACACATTTAGTGTTTCGGCAGTGTTTGTCTTCTAACTCAATGTATGGGACATTCTTAAAAGCCTTGGCTTTATGATCTAGAATTGTACTAATCATAGATTTATAAATCTTATGACGCGTTTTTTTAGGTAGAAATTTTTGTATCATTGGTCTTGCTTATGATATGATGAATAGTATTTGCTATGACGGTTGTTGAATAACTTGCTTGGAGGTGACTATAGCCAGCCTCTCCCATTGTTGTTCGTTTTAGCTTGTCTTCAATCAAGCTATTGAGAGATTCAAGCCATTGGTCCTCAGTTGTTGCTATCAAACCGGTTTTATTGTTTAAGACTATTTGGGCATTAAATGCTATATCACTGGAAACTACTGGCAACTTCATAACCATATATTCCAATGCTTTAAAGCCACATTTGTATTTATTGAAATCGTTCTCAATTAAAGGATAAAGTCCAATATCGGAGGTGGCTAATTCCTGTGCCAGTTTGGAGGGGTTTGACCAATCTAGCTCGTGTACCCAAATAATATCTAAACCTTCAATTCCATTAAATGAAGTCTGAAGATCAAAATTGTTCATGGCGCCAATGATCTTAAACCTGAGTTTTTGCTTAGCAGCCAATTTCTTCAGTGGTGGAACAAGTATGTTTATCAGGTCATCTGCATAGTAGTTGCCATTTCCAACCCATACTAGTTCAACAACTCCTTCATTTGTTCTATTAATTGAACTTCTGTATGCTTCTACAAGGAGGCTGGAAGGAATTAAAAAAGTATTGCTTTGAAACTGAGAAGCAAGCTTTACTAGCTCTTGAGATCCTGCAAATACTCCATTCGCTTGTGCAGACATTTCCCGAAAATACTTAAGAGTTATTTCCGACATCGTTCGCGAAGGGGCATCGTCAATATCCACATAACATTTTTTGGAAAGTGTCTTTGTTAATTTTAATAATATCAGATGGTATTTAGAATATGTTTTTTGAAAAATAATTACATCAGAAAAGAGGATAAGAATAAACGCCCTAAGAATAGTACTTATGCCTCTATGGGGTAATAATATGGATACATGGCCAAGTTTGTTTAATTCTTTGGCAACCCAATACCCTCTAACTCGTGAACTAGCTTTGGTTTCATTTCCCGCTAAGATGAAAAGTAATTTCAATCTAGAATTTAAATTTTGCTAGCTTCAAATACAAGCGTGCTCCTCCCACTCCGAGCTTTGAAACCAATTTTCTTATCTTACCTTTAGTGTCTAATTGCACATCAAAACTCGATGCTATTTGATTGCAACGCTTGCCGTAATCTGTCCAGCCTTCAGCATTTGACCTCAGTGCTAATCCATATATTCTAGAGACATATTGCGCTATTACTTTTTCCGGTATATCGCTTCGTCTTTTAGCAGATTTCGCAAGTTGTTCTTCACAAAATATCCGCCAATTTCTTCCTTCTCTTGATCTCAACTTGTCTGAAATTCTTTCGCTTCCTCCACGCATTGCACTTGCTAGCACTTCCCTCAATGCAATTGGTTTACTTGCCTGAAGTACTGCTCTTTCCACAAATTCTCTATCCTCAAAACAGCTCATTTCAGTATTCCAGGGCTCAAGTTTATCCAATAATGACTTTTTAAAGGCCGAGCGCAAAGTATTAGCAAACAGAAAACCACTCAATGCAATATGCACTTGGTTTTGATCGTGACGTCCATAGACGGTCTGAACAATCTCCTTTGTATCCGGATCAAAGCCCTCAAAACCGGTCTGAATAAAGTCCGCCCCACTCACTTCAAATTCCTCTTTAAGTATGCGCAATCGTTCAGGATGTATCGTATCATCAGAATCTAAGAACTGAATATATTCTCCACTTGCCTTATTCATGCCGAGATTTCTAGCAGACCCCACTCCTCCATTCTCTTTCTTGTGGTATATTATATGAAGATCCTCGGAGGCGTATTTTAGCTTGAAATCCGCAACTAATTTTTCAGTATTATCAGTTGAACCATCGTCTATAATAAGCAATTCAATTGGCCTATAACTTTGATTTACAACACTCATCAAGCTATCACCTATACTATCTTCTCTATTGAAAGTTGGTATGATAACAGAGAAGAGTGAATTATTCTTCATTATGATTCTTTTTGAAAACTATACTTTGTAAAATCTCTGTGATACATCTTATTGACTTGTTCTCTCATTGCAGTGGTCCATGTCAATTGCTTTTGCTTTGTAGTGTGATGCTTCTTACTAAAATCAATTCCCGTTAATTCAGATAGCTTGCTCATTTCATCAGATTCAGAAATTTTATAAAATTTAGGTCGGAGCTGAATATAAAAACCTAACCTCCTGAGTACTGGTAGTTTGCACAATAGATACTGAGGTCTTGTATGCGGATCTAATAAAAAACTCTCTTTATTCACTTTGAGAACAAAATCCGAAAATGTAGCATTGAAGAAGTAGTCTTTCACTTCGGTAAACAGGGAATCTTCTTTTATCCCAAGGTAGGGCGCTACTTTTTTGTGGTAATCAGACCACTTATCATGGTCATTGGGATATTTCAAAAACTTGTCTTTATAAACGGATTCTACTCTCTTGTAAGGATTGCGAACTATTATAAAATGCTTGAAATACAATTTCGGTTTCTTTAATAATGTAATAAGTAACTGCTTGTTTGTGAGGCGGTCTACTTTAGGTTCTACTAGCAACCGCGAAAATCCAACTTTATAATTAGTAGAAATGATGAATTTTCCAGCTTTGTCAATGAAGTGAGGCATTTAATTCTTTAAATCAGATAACTTATTGAGTTCCATTAATACTTTATCCGCTTTGGCAATCAGATCTGGTTCGTCAATATCCAATTCAATTGCTTCTTGTTTGATCAATTTAGCATTATAAATACTAGAGAATGCAACCTCATTAAAACTCAGCTTCCATTCATCAAGTTTCTGTAATATTGCTTGTTGATTTTCTTTAAATTGTTGCAAAGAGAAAAGTAGGTTTTCACTATTCGATTTTTTAAATTCTATCAAAATAGAATTATAGGATATCCACGCGGTTAAATAAGATTTTTTTAATTGTTTGAGTTTAGTTTTATGCTTACTAACATATAGCCGTTCTCTCAATTTTGCAATGAATTTAATCTTGGAATTTTTCTTGAGTTTATTTGAAATTCTGCGCCTGTATAAAGAGTCGACAACTTCCCAATATGGCCTAAAAATTATTAGAGATTTAAGGTCGGGGAAAAGCTCTAAATAAGTATCTAACAATAATACCGTTCTGGGATCTTTCCAGACTACAAATCCATCAGGGTTTGCATTCTTTTTACTATTAATAAGCTCGGTGATAGCTTTTTTCATTGACTCATCGCAATGGATTTTGCTGCTATCTATGATTGCTGAATCATCTCTTTGCAGCTTTTCAAGGAAGCTCTTATGTACTTTTAGAAAGTCCACATCTTCTGAATGCCCCCTTCTGTTGGTGCCAGCTTCACCAACTAAATCATCACCAATGCTTACACCACAAGCATGCAACCAGCTCGCAAATAGAGATGTACCCGATCTATGCATGCCTAAAATTGCAATCATAATGCCTGCCTTGCTCATTGAGTCGGTTTTAATTTCCGTATTGTTTTCCATAATCTAAGAGCGGGAAACTCTTTGCGGATTGCTTGTTTTTGATTCTTAAGCTTTTCTCTCTGAGTTGCACTTACACCTTCAGTCTCTATTTCGCAGACTATTGTTTTAAAACCTTTAAACTTTTCACCCTTTGCCAAAGCCTGCGCTAGTAATTTATAATCTGCACAGATGCTATATTTTAGGTCATATGCATTTTGCTTATGAAAAGCTGTTCTGAAAAAAACTGCCTGATGACAAATCATCTGCGCAGCCAAAATCCTAAAATTTAAATGTAAAGGGTAGCGTGTAGCTTCATCACTTCTAATTATGTTTCCGAAATAATTTTTAGATTGATCTGCAGTAGCAACTTGTACTAAGTCCAATAATACCTCATCAGTATAAAAAGAGTCGCCAGAATTGAGAAAATGAATGTAATCACTATTGGAGGATACATTCTCAACCCCAATATTCATAGCATCATATATACCTTTGTCTTGCCCGATAATAGAAACTTTAATAAAGTCTTGGTACTTCTCAATAAGCTCTACACTTCCATCATTAGATCCACCATCTACAACGATTAGTTCTTTATTTGGATGTTTTTGATCCTTAAAACTCTCCAAACTCTTCTGCAAACCTGTTTTATTATTAAAGTTGACAGTGATTACTGATACTAAAATATCTTCAGCAGTTTTAGCCATGTTGTAATAACGAATTGTAATAATTCATATAATTTTCAAACTGTTTGTCGAGACTAAATTCATTTTCAATTATCTCTCTGGATTTTGTTGAAAATTTGCTCAATAAACTTTTGTCCTCAATCAACTGAGCAATAAAGTCCGATAATTTGTCAATATTGAACAGAGGAGCTAAAAATCCTGATTTACCATGTTTGACAACATCTGGTATACCTCCTATATCGAATCCGCACACAGGAGTTCCGCAAGCCATAGCCTCTAAAACGGTGTTGGGTAAATTATCCTGAACGGAGCTTATTACATAAATATCTGCAAGAGAATACATGGATGCTAGTTCACTGTTATTGGAGATATTGCTGATATTCAAAATCTGAATACCTTCAATAGCAGAGAGTTCTGAGCCACCTATTGCTAATACAGTTATTGGTGCTGTTGTTTTGTCTTTTAATGCGTTAAGAGTCTTGATAAAATATTCTCTACCTTTTCTTGGATTGTCCAAAGATTGGGCAATAAATGCTATCACTATATTATTCTTGTCAATTTTGAGTTGATCTCTAAGCTCATTATTTGGAGAGGGTTTAAATATGCTAGTATCTACTCCGTTAGGAATCCTGGTGACAGGAATATTTTTAAATACTACACTTGACTTTATTTCATCTTTAATCCATTGACTTTGAGCTATAATATGCAAAAAGCCCTTGGGAAGGCTTTGAATTACTTTCTGCTTAATCTCTAAACTTTGAGATGATATATCATAAGGGTCTTCAGACTTGATGCAAGGGCAACTCCCGCAGCTAGTACGGAACTTACCACAATAATTATCATAATAACAACCACCCGTAAAAGGGTTCATATCAGAAAGGCGCCAAACAAGTTTATCTGCTTTCTTAGGTAGATTTTGGATGTCGCGGTAATCAAGGAAATTACCAACCCAGTTTAAGGTTACTATATCAGCTTTAGGGAGTTGTTTGACAACTGTTTTGCCATAGGGTGATACTGCTGGACTAAAGCCATTGTGGATACTATTATCAGAATGGAAATATCCTAACCCACCTGTTTTCAATTTACGTCGAAGTTTTAATTTAAGCCTTTGAAGAAAACCGCTATTCTTCTTATAGCTAATCACTTCTTTGTCATTGGTCGACTTAGATCGAACAAACATTTTAGAATCCACACCCTCTGCAAGCATTCTTTTATGAATTCTGTACACAGATCTCGCTCCTCCTCCTTTGTTGTCTGTGCTGCTAAGATGTATAATTCTCATTGACGCTAGGATGCTGAGAGCTTATCGTACCACAGTTGATACATTAAAAGTGTCCAAATAAAATTGGTATTGTCTTTAATGCCTTTCAAATGTGGTTGGACCATTTTCTCATAAAGCTTTGGATTAAAAATCTGCTGTTGATTGATGTACTGTGGTGATAAATAGGTTTCTACTAAATCTCGGAGTTCACCTCTTGTCCATTCTTTTAGTGGCAAAATGAAACCTCGTTTTTTAGCACTAAAAACATCCGGAGGTATTAAGTCTTCAACCACATCTTTAAGAAACTGTTTAGGTATACCGTCGCTAATTCTCATCTCTGCTGGGATTTGCATCACAGTTTCCACTAATGTGTGGTCTAAAAACGGTACTCTAGCTTCTATGCTATGGGCCATTGAAAATCTATCCGTTACATGTAGAAATTCTTCTGCAAGCTGATTTGGAAAATCAAAATAGGTAGTGATATCACGTGGATCAGAAGTATTCTTATTCTTCCATAATTCTTCGATAAGATCTTCAGACGGACGACAATCCTTAAATTCACTATTGTTTTTTAGTACTAGATCTTTTTTATGAAAATCTCTTAGATACATCCAAGAATATGCTGCATGAGGAAACTTAGTATAGTAGTTAGCTTCCTCTAAAGATCTGTTTTTAATCAGAGCTTTTGCAATTGCTCTTAGTTTTTGTTGTTTTCTATCTGTATAAAGTTTGGCTTTGCCATAGTTCCCAAAGAGTTCATCGCCACCTGTACCGGTTAAACCCACTTTCACGTGGTCTGCCATGGTCTTATAAACAAACCAGGAAGGCAATCCTCCACCATATGGCTCATCTAAACTATACACCATACTATCTAAGTCTGATAAGACTGTTTTTGCCTCTAATTTCACCTCAAGATGCTCCGTGCCCCAGTGTTCTGACACCTTTTTGGCCAAATCTAATTCGTCGTATTTAGCTAGTGAATCATCGCTAAAACCAATTGAAAATGTCTTGATATCTGAATAGCCTGCTTTGGCAAGAAAGCCCACAAGAGCCGATGAATCTATTCCGCCAGATAGAGATACTCCGATTGGCACATCACTTAAAGTCCAGCGCTTGACAGCTTCCAGCATTTCAGATCGTACACGCTCTATCCAATCATTTCTAGACATTGATATAGGATTGATGTCTATTGACCAGTACTCGTGAATAGCAAAGTCCTTATTAGCAAGATCAAAAACAAAATAGTTGCCTGCTGGAATTTTCTTTATGTCTTTAATTGGAGAATTTGGTGAAGGTATAAACTGATAGCTCAAATAATCTGAGGTGCTTTGAAGGTCCACTTCTTTGCTTATCCACGGAAGTTGAAGCATGGATTTTATCTCAGAGGAATAAGCCAGTTTGTTGTTCTTAAAACTATAGTATAAAGGTTTGATACCCAATCTATCCCGTGCTCCAAATAGCAATTGTTTTTTCTTGTCGAATAGTACAAAAGCAAACATCCCGTTTAAATGCGACAGTAAATCAAATCCATATTCTTCGTATAAGTGAAGGATAACCTCAATATCAGAATGGTCAGTTTTAAATTGATGACCTTTCTTCAATAGCGATTTCCTTAATTCGGGAGAATTGTATATCTCGCCATTACAGACAACATAGATAGTATCATCTTCATTTGACATAGGCTGATTGCCACTGTGTAAATCAATGATACTCAGACGTCTCATCCCTAGAGAGACTCCACTACTTTCGTCAAAATAATATCCCTCATCATCGGGTCCGCGATGAATAATCTGATTATTCATTTGACGAACTAAATCTAAATTATTAACGGGCGTTATCCCTACAATTCCACACATCTTATATTAGCTATATGAGAACAGTTTCATCTGTTCTTGACATTCCTTATTGATAAACTCTATGTACTTTTCAGGAAGATCGTCCTTATAAGAGCCAACCTTACCTTTTCTAAAGAATTTAGCTTCTTCTTGTGATGCTGTTTTATCTTTAGATGGGAAGGCTTCTACTCCAAACTTAGATTCTTTGGCCCTCATATTGCTAAATGCGTTGCCGTCAATTGCGGCAGTTATTTGAGCATCAGAACGCTCTACACCAATGAAGTCGCATATTTTTCTCATTTGATTGAAGGAATCGTTTAACAGATCTTCATAACGAATTTTAATAATTTCTGCTTTATAAGGATTTTCATGCCATTGTTGAGTATGAATATGCCATTTAGATGGTACAATGTGTTTACCATGAACAACCATATCTTCTAAAGTGCAGCCTTGAATAAAGTTTTTTTGCATGGCGTAATATGAAGACATTACATCTCTGGGGTCGCGTACAATGTAAATTACGCGTTTATACTGAGGTTTTGGCAGGTCGTGAGTTTTAAAAATGCATTCATCCAATAATCTTTTATAGAATTTTTTATAGTGAACATCTGGGATTATTTCTTTGGTCAAAGCATCCGGTAAAAGTTTACCATCTATACCAAATACCAAGGAAGCGACAAGGTTTTGCATCCAGGTATTCCCAGATTTTGGGTAACCAGCTATAAAAACATCTTTATCCTCTGTATCAGTAATTTTGCGATAGTGTTCTTTGTCGAGCTTCTTATACATGAATTGCTCGCATTTTTTATGCAAAGGTTTGAGGAGTAGTTGTTTGATCATTATAATTCGGATTTCATTAATTTCAAGTCTTCAGTAACCATCTCTTTTACCAGCATTTTCAGATCACATTTTGGTTGCCAACCTAATTTGGATTTCGCCTTAGTTGGATCTCCAATAAGTAATTCTACTTCAGTGGGTCTGAAATATCTTGGATCAATCTTTAGCACTTCATCGCCAATGGTCAATTGACAATCTCTACCCACGGCATTGTTGAAAAGTGTATTATCAATAGATTCTATAATAGCAATTTCATTAACACCACTTCCTTTAAATGAAAGGCTAAGACCAATTTCTCCGAATGCCATAATAATAAAGTCTCTAACTGTATTGGTTACTCCAGTGGCAATCACAAAGTCTTCTGCTTTCTCTTGCTGCAGCATTAACCACATAGCTTCTACATAGTCTCTAGCATGTCCCC
>CBDUMX010000038.1:0-13811 GCA_965368435.1 uncultured bacterium | reverse complement strand
CAAAACTTAATTACCGTAGCTGCCTATGGAACAAGACCGGCAATTAGGCCACCTTATCCTGGGGATTTTTATGTGCGTTTACGCGTTCAATTGGGATCTTGCATTGATACCTCAAGGCTGTTTAAAATTGAAGCAGTTGGAGTTTTGGCTGACTTTGGCGCCCTTAATCGAAAGCAATGCTTAATAGAAGATACCGTTTATTTTTTAAATAATAGTTTGGCTCACCCCGATGCTAGGCCTGTTTACTTATGGAATTTTGGAGATTCAAATGCAAATCAAGCATGCTCCACATCTTTATTAAATTGTAATTTCGATACGCTTTATAATTCCAAGCATTGGTACTTAGATACAGGCTGTTATTATCCGAAACTCTATGCATATGACCCTGTAAGCGGTTGTATAGATAGTGCTGAGAGGTTGGTTGCATTGCAACCCATTGAAGCAGCTGAATTTTCAAGTCAAACAACTTTGCCTTGTATCGGCACGCAGTCTGAGTTTGCAGTGAATTTTGCACATAAATTATGCGATGCTCAAGTGAGTATTAATTTCGACTCCTGTACGGGGGTGTGGTATGACTTTAGATCTCCTGCTGTATACAGCTCAACTTGTGATAGCAATGGATGGGTTACGGTTGGATTCGCCGTGGAAGCGGGAGACTCAGTAATCTACCGTTCAGCCGATTCCTCTGATTTTTATTACGATGGATCACGTGTCTGTATTGATACCATTTGGTTTCACAACTGGTTTCAACTACACAAGGCACCAAAAGCACAGTTCCAACTGATACGAGAAGAATGTTTACCTGTAGATTTTACACTAAAGTATATTGGGAAGGATTCCTTTAGTCTCAATAAAGTATTTGTCAACTGGGACTTACCCCGAATTGATGATACTTCGTCAACTGTTTTGAGTTTCGATACGGTACCCGACCAAAAGAAGACGTATTTTCAAGAAGGGCAGAGGTGGATACAAGCTACAGTTACAGACACTTTCGGTTGTTTTGATATACTTGAGTTGAGGGAAAATGTCGGCTATTTTAATAATTTTAGATTTGATTCTCTTGTCTGTGCAAATGAGAAGGTGCTGTTTATGGACAGTATTAGATATTGGCAAGACACTGTTTCGTACTGGCGAAAGAATAATGGTTTTGAAAAAATACGATGGAATTTTGGAGATAAACCCGGCTATGATTCTGTTGGGCCATTAATTAGGTACAGTTATGATACAAACGGGGAATATATAGTCACCATGGTTACCGAAGACAGATATGGTTGCACTGATACCCTAAGGAAAAAAATCTATGTAGGAGGAGTGAGGGCTGCAGTTAAGCTTGAAAACACAGAATTTCTATGTGATCAAATTACCCAGTTCTTTGATTCATCTTATCTAGTAAGCGGCAATGCTTCCGATTCTATTGTGCAATACTTATGGTATTTTGGTGATGGATCCATAGAAAGCTATTTAAAAAATCCATTTCACTTTTACAATACCAATGGAGAACTTACTGTAACGCATGCCGTAACTACAAAGTCTGGATGTACAGATACCATGAGCTTTCAGATTTATTTGAATGGTCCACAACCTTATTTTGATATCATAGGCGATTCTATAGGCTGTGTACCTTTTACTGTTGAGTTGAAAAGTAATAGCACTAGAGTAAGTAGCTATATCTGGCATTTTGGGGATAATCAAGGAACCACACAATCATTAGATAATGACAGTACAATTCAGTTTACTTATACAGAACCAGGTACTTATTATATTTTCTTAGAAGGAATAGATAGTTTTTACAATACTAAAACGGGCAGTTATTACAGTTGCCAAGCTGTTTATCCCGATACAACCGCGCTAAACCCCATACTCAAGAAAGTTGTTGTATTGCCAATACCTTATGTTGGCATAGCTTCTGATGAACCATATTGCGAAGGCAAAGAGATTACCATTTGGAGTGTTTCAGATCCAAAATACACCGAATTTAATTGGGAAATAGATGGACAATCGGTACTCAACACCAATGATACCATCAAAACAGTACTCAATGCTGGGACTCATACTATAAAATTGGCTCCAACTTATATCCCAATCGACGAGAATGACAGAGAGTGTTTTGACAGTAGTACTTCCATTATAGAAGTAACTAGTTTATCGGCTAATTTTGGTATTGAACGCATAGAAAATTGCAGCGAATTTCAATTTACAGACTCTTCTGTTAATGCGAGTAGCTACAAATGGGATTTTGATCATGCTGCAAGTGGCACTGATAACTTCAGTACCGCGGCTAATCCTAAGCACAATTACAAGCTTGACACAGGGCGCTTTGATGTTTGCTTGTATATAAGAAATGCTGAAGGCTGTAGAGATACAGTTTGCAAACCTCTGAATGCTAGTTACTATGAATTAGTAAAAATGTATAATGTTTTCACTCCTGGTAAAGATGGACTGAATGATCAGTTTATTGTAGACATAGAGAACTATGATTTTTTCCAACTAAATATTTTCAACCGTTGGGGCGAATTGGTATTCACCACTCAAAATCCTGATGTCCATTGGAATGGGGCATATTTTAACGAAGGTGAGCTATTGCCTTCATCCACATACTTCTATATTCTTAATTATTCCTTCGAGTGTACCGATGAACAATACGAAATGGAAGGGACCATAGACCTCATTCAGGAATAATTACATTCTTTGGGGCATATCGATACCCAGCATGCCAAAAGCGTGTTTAAGTGTCTTACCACATTCTTTGCTGAGGCCAAGTCTGAAATTTCTGACTTTAGGGTCTTTCGCACCAAGTATGCTGTGTTGGTGATAGAATTTGTTATAGGACTTGGCTAGGTCAAATGCAGCTGCAGCAATTATTGAAGGATTGTAGCTATGAGCTGCTTCATTCACCTTTTGAGGGTAATTAAAGAGTTGTATTATAAGTTCTTTTTCTTCCTCTTCTAATTGGTCAGCCAATTCAAATTCATAAGAATCTGCCGCTTCTTCTATCGATGTAATTCTAGTGTGGGTGTATTGTATAAATGGACCAGTATTTCCTTGAAAATCTATAGATTCATTTGGATCGAAAAGCATTCTGTTTTTTGCATCAACTCTGAGTAAAAAATACTTTAATGCACCGATACCAAGTTGGGAATACAATTTATCGAGCTCAGAATTTTCCATTCCTTCAGTTTTACCTAGTGCCTCCGTTTGTTTTTTGGCTGTTGACACCATCTCGTCCATAAGGTCATCAGCATCTACTACTGTACCTTCTCTACTCTTCATTTTACCAGAGGGTAAATCAACCATGCCATAACTCATATGGTATATCCCTTCCCAAAAGCTATATCCCAATTTTTTAAATATGAGTTGCAGAACTTTAAAATGGTAATCTTGCTCATTACCAACAACATAAACCGAGCGATCCATCTTAAATTCTTGGTACCTCAAGTATGCAGTGCCAATATCTTGAGTAATATAAACAGATGTTCCATCAGATCTCAAAAGTATTTTGTGATCTAAGCCCTCATCTGTCAGATCAACCCAAATACTTCCATCTTCCTTTTTATAGAATATGCCAGAATCTAAATTCTGCAAAACGATGTTTTTGCCTTCCAGATAGGTGTCAGATTCATAATATATAGTGTCGAATTCTATACCCAACCTTTGATAGGTCTTTTCAAATCCACTGTATACCCATGAATTCATTTTCTTCCAAAGGGATATAGTTTCAGCATCGCCATTTTCCCATGCAATAAGCATTTGTCGAACTTCGTGCATCAAAGTAGATTGCTGTTCAGCCTCTTCTTCACTTAGTCCTTGCGACTTAAGCTCTTCTATTTCAGCTTTATAGGCTTTGTCGAACTCAACATAATATTTTCCAACTAAATGATCTCCTTTGGTTTTGCTACTTTCAGGTGTTTCCCCTTCACCAAATTTTAACCACGCAAGCATGCTTTTGCAGATATGTACGCCACGGTCATTCACTAAATTGGTTTTAACAACTTCAAAACCGTTAGTTTCAAGAATCTTTGCCATGGATGACCCTAGGACATTATTTCTGATATGGCCTAAATGCAGTGGTTTGTTAGTGTTAGGCGATGAATACTCAATTACTACCTTTTGCCCAGAACCAATAGGGGGGATACTTATGTTTTTGGATTGTACAAGACTTTCCAATTGTTTCATCCAAAATTCATTGGAAAGCTCAATGTTTAAAAAGCCTTTTACTACATTGAATTCTTGAACTTCTACTAAATCATTAATTAAATGATTGCCAATCTCCTCTGCTGTTGCTTCTGGACTTTTCTTGGAGTTCCTCAAATAGGGAAAAACCACAAAGGTGTAATCACCTTTAAATTTTGGATTTGTATTTTCTAATTTGATTTCAGACTTTTCAATCTGATACAGTTTGAATAGAATGTCACTTAAAGCTGTATTTAATTGTTCTACGATTTGCAAAGCTTATTTCTTCCACTTAATTGAACAGCCAACAGCTGGAACTTCAGTGAAATCTGGCTCCATTCCATCTAAGGTATATTCAATAGCATCTTCAAGGTAAACACGAGTAACTAAGTTTTCATGCTCCCAATTATCGTCTATAGCTCCTTTATAAACCAAAACTCTTTTACTATTAAATACAAAAGCTTCAGGCGTTCTTGTTGCTTTTAGCTTACGAGCAATTTCTTGTGTTTCATCATGCAGATATGGGAAAGGCAAATTCAACTCTTTTTTAAGCTCTTTCATGCGTTCAAAAGAGTCTTCCGGATATTGCGTGGCGTCATTAGGATTGATGATGATGATTGCTAAATTATCTTCTTCATACTTCTTGTACATTTTAATAATTCTATTCCAGTAAGCTCTAGAATATGGACAATGATTGCATGTAACTATTAAAACCAAAGCATATCTATCTGCATAAGTATACTTGTCGTAATAGCGATTATCAGTGCCCTTTAATCGGAAATTAAATAATGTTTCGCCTATCTCCATGTTGAGAGCACAAAGTTACTAAAATAGAGGTCTTTTTATCTATTTTTTCTCTTTGCTTTTTGGAGCAACTTTAGCCGATTTGTTTTCTTTTTTAAAGCTCAGTGCATCATCCTTTTTGCTGTAACCAACTTTAATTCTGTCACCTTCTTTTATATCGGTTTTTAGAATTTCTTCAGCTAGAGGATCTTCTAGGTATTTTTGAATTGCTCTGTTCAGTGGGCGAGCGCCAAAATCGGCATCAAATCCTTTTTCTGCTAAGAATGATTTAGCTTCCTTACTCAAAGTAATATCGAAGCCAATATGTTGTATTCTTTCAACGAGTTCTTTCACAGAGATTTCGAGTATTTTTTCGATATCCTGCTTATCCAAAGAGTTAAATACAATCACATCATCGATACGATTCAGGAACTCAGGCGAAAAGAACTTCTTTAAAGCATTTTCAATTACAGATTTTGAATTGATATCGTGCGCTTTGTCCTTTGCTTCAGTAGAAAAACCTACGCCTGTTCCAAAATCTTTCAATTGTCGAGATCCAATATTACTGGTCATGATGATAATAGTATTTCTAAAATCCACTCTGCGACCAAGGCTATCAGTTAAAAATCCTTCATCTAGTACTTGAAGTAAAAGATTGAAAACGTCTGGATGTGCTTTTTCTATTTCATCAAAGAGAATTACAGAATATGGTTTTCTTCTAATTTTTTCAGTAAGCATTCCCCCTTCTTCATAGCCCACATAACCCGGAGGCGCTCCAACTAGTCTAGAGACTGCAAATTTCTCCATATACTCACTCATGTCGATACGGATTAATGCTTCCTTGCTGTCGAATAAGTATTTAGCAAGGGATTTGGCAAGCTCAGTTTTCCCAACTCCTGTAGGTCCGAGAAATATGAATGAACCAATTGGTTTATTAGGTGATTTAAGGCCTGCTCTAGTTCGTTGAATTGCTTTTGTAAGCTTTGCAACAGCTGGATCTTGACCAATTACATGGGATTTGAGTTCAGTGCCCATTTGCAAAAGTCTATTTCCTTCACTTTGAGCAATTCTTTGAGTAGGAACTCCAGTAATCATAGCTATGACTTCAGCAACATCTTCTTCTTCAACTTTATAGCGCTGAGTTTTGGTTTCCTCTTCCCATTTGGTTTTGGCAATTTCCAAGTTCTCAAGCAATGACTTTTCTTTATCTCTTAAACGCGCTGCTTCTTCGTATTTCTGGCTTTTAACAACTCTGTTCTTTTCATCCTTAATTTCCTCAATCTTCTTTTCTAACTCTAATATATCTTGAGGAACATGAATATTGGAAAGGTGCACTCTAGCGCCTACCTCGTCCATAATATCAATAGCCTTATCGGGAAGATGACGGTCTGTTAAATATCTAATGCTCATATCCACTGCTGCTTTGAGTGCTGATTCCGTATAAATCACGGAGTGGTGATCTTCGTATTTTGCTTTGATATTTGTTAGGATTTCCAGGGTTTCTTCAGGAGAAGCTGGTTCAATCATTACACTCTGGAACCTTCTTTCCAAAGCCCCATCTTTCTCAATATACTGTCGGTATTCATCAAGAGTAGTTGCACCAATGCACTGTATCTCACCGCGGGCAAGTGCTGGTTTGAACATATTAGATGCATCTAAGGAGCCAGAGGCACCACCTGCACCCACTATAGTGTGAATTTCATCTATGAATAAGATAACATCGTCTGCTTTTTCCAATTCATTCATCACCGCCTTCATACGCTCTTCAAACTGCCCTCTATATTTTGTACCAGCAACCAGCGAGGCTAAATCAAGGGTAACAACTCTTTTATCAAAAAGTACACGTGAGACTTTGCGTTGAATAATTCTCAATGCTAAGCCTTCAGCAATTGCAGTTTTACCAACTCCAGGTTCTCCAATGAGGACTGGGTTGTTTTTCTTACGTCTACTCAAAACCTGAGAAACGCGCTCAATTTCCTTATCTCGTCCAACTATGGGGTCGAGTTTATCCTCTTCGGCCAATTTAGTTAGATCTCTACCGAAGTTGTCCAATACCGGAGTTTTGCTTTTGCTTTTAGATGATTTGGTGGCCTTAGGATCTTTTCCGCTTTCTTCTTTATAAAACTCTTCAGGTGAATCTGTCGACATGTCTGACTTAATGTCAGGAAGTTTATCTTCCATAGCGTTTTTAAATAGGTCGTAGTCTACACCAAATTGATTGAGTATTTGAGAAGCTACATTGTCTTCATCACGGAGTATTGACAATAGTAAATGTTCAGTTCTAATTACATCATCTTTAAATATTTTGGCTTCTAAATAAGTGATTTTCAGTGCTTTTTCAGCTTGTTTAGTCAAAGGGATATTGCCTAAATTAGCTGTTTTTGTTGAGGTGTCTTTAATGCTGTCTTCAACTGCCTTTTTTAGGCGAAGAAGATCAATTCCAAAGGACGATAAGTGCTTGATAGCCTTACCATCACCTTGTCGAATTAGCCCTAACAACAAATGCTCTGTACCTATATAGCTGTGGCCTAATCGAATGGCCTCTTCCCTGCTAAATTGTATAACTTCTTTTACTCCCGGTGAAAACTGTGCCTCCATATTGTGTATGTAACAAATATAAAGCCAAAAGGATGCCTCGACTTAGAATTTATACATGCCCTTGATGAATTATGACTAAAATTTTAGAAAATTAAAATATCTAACACAATTTGAGTTATGTAGTTATCGAAGTTGAAAACTAAAAATTACTGTTATATAAGGCAGTTACATCTAAAGTTTCTGAAGCTTGAAATCTCCATTTTTCGTGAAACCAAAAGTGGCATGATATAAAATGTGAATAAATGCATGAGTGTTTGTAGTACATTAGAGCATTGATTTTTTGTTATTAACGTTTCACACACATTTTTGAATGTAGTGTGGATATCAATAAAGTGGAAAATATTTGGAAACGAACGCGCTTGAAAATCCTATTTTCGAGCCCTCAAAAAAGATAAGTAGATAGTCAGAAATTAGGGAATGGATCAAAAGCGGATAAATACCGGAAGAAAGAAAGAATATCCAAATTTGGATATGTCAAAATTGCAACCTCAGGCTAGAGATCTTGAGGAAGCGGTTTTGGGTGCTTTGATGCTTGAAAAGACTGCTGCAGAAAAGGTTATGGGTTACCTGCGCAAAGAAGCTTTTTACGTAGATGCTCATCAAACTATTTTTAGCGCAATTTCTGAACTCTCCAATGATAATAAACCCATTGATATCTTAACGGTTACTGAACAGTTAAGAAAAGATGGAACCTTAGAAGAAGTAGGTGGTCCTTATTATATTACACAATTATCTAACAGGGTAGCAAGCTCAGCCAATATTGAATACCATTCACATATTGTAATACAAAAGCATATTCAACGCCAGCTTATAACCATTGCTGGAGAAATAGGGGAGAAGGCTTTTGAAGATACCGCAGATGCATTTCAATTGCTCGATGAATCTGAGAAGAAACTTTTCGAGATTAAAGATGAGAGCATGACCAAGAATTACGACGATGTTCGTGATTTGATTAATAAAGCTATTAAGGAAATAGAAACCCTTAAATCCGATGTTGAAGGTTTGACTGGTGTTCCTACTGGTTTTACTGGTCTAGATAGAATTACAGCAGGTTGGCAACGCAGTGATTTGATCATTTTAGCTGCAAGACCAGGTATGGGTAAAACGGCATTTGTGCTTTCAATGGCTAGAAATGCTGCCGTACTCTCCAAGAAAAGTGTTGCTATATTTTCTCTGGAGATGTCGAGTTTGCAATTAACAAAGCGTCTAATATCTGCAGAAGCAGAGTTGAATGCCGATAAATTGAGAACTGGAAAGCTCGAAGATTATGAATGGCAACAATTGCATTCTAAGATCAGCAAAATAGAGGAAGCTAAAATATTCATAGATGACACTCCAGCTTTAACGGTCCTAGATTTAAAAGCAAAGGCAAGAAGACTGAAAAGGCACCAAAATATAGATATGATAGTGGTGGATTATCTTCAGTTAATGCGTGCGGATGAGGGCAATAAATCTGCAGGGAATAGAGAACAAGAAATTGGTTATATCTCTAGATCTTTAAAAGGTTTGGCTAAGGAATTAGATATTCCAGTGATAGCACTAGCGCAATTGAGTAGGGAAGTTGAAAAGCGTCAAGATAAGCGACCCATGCTATCAGATCTTCGTGAATCTGGATCAATAGAGCAGGATGCTGATTTAGTGACCTTTATTTACAGACCTGATTATTACGGTATCACTCAAGATGAAGAGGGCAATGATATCACTGGTATGGCAGAGCTCATTATTCGCAAGCACAGAAATGGTCAAACAGCAACTGTACCTCTGAAGTTTGTGAGCAAATTCGGTAAGTTTGAAGATTGGGATCTCGCTTCATATGGAGACGATACCTTCTCAGATAACACCTATACAATTGAAAGCAAGATGAACGATATGTCTCCTTTCAATCCTTCTGAAGACTCTCCGTTCTAGTTATTTTAAGAGACCTTTAAGCTTTTTCTCGGCTTCTTCTTTCAGCTTCTTTTTCTTTTCTTCAGCTTCCTGACGTAATTTTTCTTCAGCTTCTTTCTTCTGCCGTTCTAATTCGGCTATCATCTTTTGTTTAGCCAATTCGGCACTCTGTTTTACTGTATCACGCAATTCATTGAATTCTGATTTAGCTTGTTCATTGATTTTTTTAACAGCTTTTTCCTTCTCAGATTGCAGTCCCTGCTTCAAACTGGCAGCAACATTTTTCTTAATCTCCTTTAAATTCAAGCTAATCTCTGGCTTGTAGAAAGTACCAGTAATGCTTACAGCTATTTCATAAAAATCACTAGCTGAGTATTGATAAGTAGTAAAGCTAGATTTCTTCAAAAGTGAATTTAGACCGTTCTGTTGATTCTTAAAATAACTTGATGGAATAGAGAGTTTACCCTTATAATCTAAACTGCCGTCGAGTTTTGAAATACCCTGTAATTCTAGCTTAGAACTATCCATAACAAAACTGAAAGGTTCCATTCTCAGATTTCCATCTTTAATACTGAAATTCAGCATTAAGTCTCTTAATTCTTTTACAGCAAATTGCTGAAAGCCTAGTTTCTTGTCCAATTTCTGTAGTATGTCCAACTGGTCGAGCATGAGATTCTCAACCGACAATGTGCCTCCTAAATTGAGTTCATTCAATATAGGAGCCATATTCTCTTTCAATGTAGATTTAAAGCTCAATTTGGCCAGAGTATTAGCTTCAATTTGTTGAATAACAGGTGCAAAAGACTTCACCCATGGCCAATTTGAAAGAATCTCAGAGCTTGTTAAATCCGCAAAAGATAGATCTATTGCTGCAAAAGGTTTATTAAGAACATTTCTGTACTTACCACTCATTTCAATATTACCTCCAAGCATGCTGCCAGCTAATTTATATAGATCTAATTCTCCCTTATTCAGCAATAAATCAGTTTGAATATTATTGAATTTGTATTTACCGAATTCCAGTTGATCTACTACGGCATTAAACCCAATATTGAGCTTATTTGGAATTTCAATTGCTAATTTTGATGCGGTGTCGACAGATTCACCCTCTATGATATAGTTGTTAAGATTTAAGTTTTTTGAATACCAGCTTATTTCACCTTGCACTTCCTCGTCTCGTAATAAGTATCCTAAATAGTTATTTAACTCTCCTTTAAAATTAACATCGTCTTTTCCCCATTGTGCCGATAGTATTGGTATGACTATTCTGTTATTATCAAGGATAAATTTGGCATCAGCTATATACAAAAGCTCTTGCATGCTTTTAGTTTTATACCTGAGTTGAAATGCTTCTATTTCACCGCTAGCATTCAAAGACTCAAATGATGAAACACTATTCCCAACTGTCCCATCAATGGCTAATTTTGTATATAGTTTACCATTCAATATACTACCTTCTTCTTTGGGCAATAGATTGGCAAATTTTTCTAAATCTATATGTCCTACCGCTTGAGCCTTTACAACTGGTTTACTAAAAATATTCTTTAAATAAAGGTTGCCATCAAATGGATCGTTATCGAGGCGGAAATGAAATTTGGGAATATTTAAAACGCTATGTTCAAGTATACCATCATTATTTACTAATTCCAGATCCACAAAAATGTTACTCAAGCTGTGCTTCAGACCGGGATATTTCATTTTACCTTTATCTAAAGTCAATTTTAGTCGATAAGCTGGGAAACTTGTTTCGCCGTACTTTCCTTTGAAACTAAAACTTAATGCGCCCTTGCCTTCGCTTATCATGCTGTTGTAATCAGATCTATACACCGCAGGAATAAGGCTTAAATATGAATTGAGGTCGCTTTCAGTACTATTAGCAAGAATGTCGAAGTCAATATCCTCTTCATTGATTCTAATATCGATATCAGAATTAATACTTAAGCCATTTAATTCAAGCTCGTTCTTAGGAAACACAAAGTGGTAATTAGATAAGTCAATTATAGAAAGACCGTTATGTTTCACTTGATGATTACTTAAATAAGGAATGCCAGCATAGCTTAAACTTAATTGATCAATACTTGTAGTATTGTCTAAAAACAAGCTATCACTTACAAATTTACCCTTGGACTTTAGGTTTATACCTCTACTAACAAAGTGTACATCAAGGCTGGTGTCACTGTACAATAAATTGCAGTTGCTCAGTTTTATTTGGTCGAATTGCAAGGCTAGATTTGACTCTTCACTGCTATCGGTTTTAAAAATATCCCAATTGGCTTTGTTGTTATTATTAACTATCAGGTTGAGGTCTGCTTTATTGAGTTCAAATGATCGTATAATGAAATCTCTATTGCGATAGAATTCCATAATGTCAATGGCAATTTGGAATTCATGAGAATAGAATAATGTATCTGTGTTAAACGCTGAATCTGTTGGAATTAGCACCAAATCTTTCATAGTGATATGAAGATTGGGAAAAGATTTGAAAATATTGATTTTGATAGAATTGTCAAAATCCAAAGTGGCATTCATAGTCTTATTTGCCTCGCGTTTAGCCGCCTCAATAATTTGAGCTTTAAACAGATATGGCAGAAAGATTCCAGCAGCCAAAAGCAAGGTAAAAAATAGAAGTAAACTAAGAATGACTTTTTTCATGTTTCAAAAGGAAAATATTCTCAATATTAATACAAATTGAATGTATTTGGTAAATAGATTAATTCGCTATTTACTGTACAATAAGAATATATGGAGAGGCTTTTAAGACTTTGCCTTCCGGTGTTTTTAATGCAACGTCATCAAAAAGGATTTTATCGCCCCTGACAACTGAATTAAAAAGGGTTTTGATTGACGGCTGCAATTGAGCAGTGCGGTTGTAATATGTCTTTGATATACCCTTAGAACTGCTTTTTAAAACCGTACAGTTAAAACTTACAATTTCAAATGAAGCTCCTCTTAGCGATGCGCTTTCGAGTCTCATTAAATCGTCTATGGCAATACTTGCTCCGTTTGGTATTCCCATAAAGCTAAATGCCGGCAACGCTTGTTCAATTACTTGATAGCTTTTGCTGCACACCAAAATTTTACCATAAGGCATTATGGCGTAAATTTTAAGAGTTGTTTTCCCCGCATTCGCAGGGGTAACGAGCAATTGGTCGTTATTAACAACAGCCGTACCATTTGAGTTTTCAACTTCTAAAGTCCAATTCTTTTCGCGCACTAAAGATTCTATATGCAAAGAATTCTCTGTTGACATATACAATACACCTTCTTCATCGCTACATAAGATATGCTTGGGTTTTTGAATGAAAAGTTGATCCCTAATTTCGCCTTTATTAGATTTAAAGGTAAAAATATAGTTTCCCTCTTCCTGTGGGAAAAAGTAAAAATCACCCGAGCTCGGCATAGAGAAATATGATTGATGATTAATGCGACGTACAGTAATGCTTATTTTATCGATTTCTTCATCATTAATGCTTAGTTTATAATGAATCATACTCCCAGTGCTCATGCTTTGATTGTGCATTGGTTGAACAGAGAAGCCATTGCTGCTTGAATTATTAAATTTTACAGCTGGTTTATATTCATCCTTTTCTATTTGCTGGAAAAATTGACTCAAACTTTGGTGGTTAAAAAGGTCAGAAAAATTTTCATTTTCACTCAGCTTCATTAATTCCAAATCATCTAAACTTGTATATCGCCTCGCTATATCTGTGTTCAACATTTTTAATCCAAGTCCGTAGAGTTGATTCACTTGTGCAGACAATAGAGTTAAGTACGATATACTTTGAGCTGCGCTAGATGTGAAATAGTACTGATGCTGACTGAGGTATTTACCGTGCTTATCTTGAACATATTTGCTGAGCGGTAGAATTTTGTCAAGACGTTCAACATTTTCATAGTTGGTTAATTCCGTTATACTGTTCTTGTAAACAATTAGCATCTGATACAAGCTATCTGTTTTAGTTTGAGCAATAATTTCTTTATTGAGGTTAAACACTGATTGTGCTTCAGTGTGATTCTCACGCAAATCAGAAATCAGAGATTCTATAAAATTGAGGCATTTTATTTTGGAACGCTCAATCTCAATTGCGCGAAATTTGATTTCTTCATACAGTTCCGGACTCTGTTGAATCAGGTGTAAAAAAAGAATAGTGTTTGATGTGCTTAATTCTTGATTTTCAATACTTAGATTCTTGAAATCTTTTTCGTCGACACCGAGCTGGACACTTTTGTCAGATGGAATAAATGCAAAGATTAATACTAAAAAAATGAGGTAAAGAAGGTGAATAGACCGCCTTCTCAGTTCGTTGATGTTATTGAGGTATCTCAGTAATCCTTGTCTCACTCTAAGCTTTATTTATAGATTCTAACTTTTT
>CBDUMX010000037.1:0-13835 GCA_965368435.1 uncultured bacterium | reverse complement strand
TTGTAAGCAAAAAGTACTAAATCGTTTGGAGTAATGGTTTTATTCATATAATTCTTTTTAAGTCAATCATTCTTTCAGAAAACGCAGAATTTTAGGCTGTAGTATACAAATTGCAAAAAAAATCCTCCCCATTTAAAATGAGAAGGACTTCATAGAGGTTAAAACTTTGCTAAGCTTGAATAGAACTCTGTTCCATCATTTTACGCATATTGTTTAGTGCATATCGCATTCTTCCAAGAGCGGTATTGATGCTGACATCAGTGAGCTCTGCAATTTCTTTAAAACTTAAATCTCCGTAGTGTCTGAGAATCAGTACTTGACGCTGCTCATCTGGCAGTTGATCAATAATTCTTCGAACTTGACTTTCTTTCTCAGAACGGATAATAAATTGTTCTTGATTTTCTGTAGATATTTTAAGCTTTCTAAAAACATCGTCGCCATTTGAATCAGTGACCATGGGCATACGCTGTTTTTTTCTGAAATAATCAATCGCTAGATTTCTGGCTATTCTACTAGCCCAAGGTAAAAATTTACCCTCTTCATTGTACTTCTTCTTTTTTAGATTATTAATAATCTTAATAAAAGTCTCCTGAAATAAATCTTCAGCGATGTAAGTGTCTTTAACAATTAAATAAATGGTGGTAAAGATTCTGTCTTTGTGACGGCTAATAAGCATTTCTAAGCATGCCTCATTGCCTTGAACATACTGCTTTACTAATTTCTGATCTGAAATGGTGTTTAAGTGCATAATACCTCTGTTTAAATGAGTAAAAAAAATGTTTTTTTAGAGTAGAGGTATTGCTTATAGGCCTTAAATTTTTTATTTGTGTTCCACTAATATAGAACAAAAAATATATTAATCAAAACATTTGTTCTTATAAGAGCATAAAATCACCAAATTTGCCGATTAGTTTCACGGATATTAGAATGAGGTGACACAATAGATGGATAAACAGATAGAAATACGGAATGCTAGATTACACAATCTTAAGAATGTAAATGTTAAATTACCTCGGAATAAATTCTCTGTAGTTACCGGAGTTTCTGGCTCGGGTAAATCTTCTCTTATTTTCAATACATTATATGCCGAAGGTCAGAGAAGATATGTTGAAAGCTTAAGCAGTTATGCAAGACAATTCTTAGGTCGCCTTGAAAAGCCGGAGGTTGATCATATAAAAGGTTTAACCCCATGCATTGCTATAGAACAAAAAGTAAATACCCGCAATCCCAGATCAACCGTTGCTACATCCACAGAGATTTACGATTACCTCAAACTGCTTTGGGCTAGGGTGGGCAAGACTATATCTCCCATCAGTGGTCAAGAGGTAAAAAAGCACGCCAGTATAGATGTTATTAACCACATATTAGAGCTTGAAATAGATACTGCTATATATATATGTTATAAACCAAAGTATGAAAGCATATCAGAATACCTAGAATTAGCTCTTCAAAAAGGGTATAGCAGATTGTGGCATGAAAACGAAATTTCTAAAATAGAAGATGTTGATGCAAAAGATCTGTCGGAAGATTTCCTCATTGTTGTTGATAGGTTAATTACTCAAGAGATTGACGATGAGTATAAAAGCAGACTTTCAGACTCTGTAGAAACCGCATTTTGGGAAGGTAAAGGCGAGGCTGTTGTTATCAGTACTACTGATACTAAAGTTGCTATAGATTCATTTAATAACAAATTTGAATTAGACGGTATCAGTTTTGAAGAACCAAGTGTTGATTTCTTAAGTTTTAACAATCCATATGGAGCTTGTAAGCGCTGCGAAGGATTTGGAAGTATTATTGGAATAGACCCTGATTTAGTGATTCCTAATGCTGCCCTTTCAGTTTATGATAATGCAATAGCCCCTTGGAAAGGAGAAACTTTGAGTGAATGGAAGAACGAATTCATCTTTGCATCTGAACAGTATAACTTTCCCATTCACAGATCTATAAAAGAGCTGACGGAGAAGGAACTAGATTTATTGTGGAATGGAAATTCCAAACTAAAAGGAATCAATTCTTTCTTTAAATACCTAGAAGAAAAATCCTATAAGATTCAATATAGGGTATTGCTTTCAAAGTATAGAGGCAAAACACTTTGTCCAGTTTGTAACGGAACCAGAATACGTGAGGATGCAGCTTATGTAAAGCTGATTAACCTCAATGAGAACCCCAGCTTTATTGCGCATAAACATCAATCATCTCTTAAAGATGTCTTATTATTAACTATTGATAAAGCTCAAGAATTTTTCAGCCAGCTTCAGTTAGATAAACACGCGGCTGAAATTGCTGCGCCTATACTTATTGAGATAAAATCTCGATTGGACTATTTGCAAAGAGTAGGAATAGGCTATTTGGGATTAAACAGATTGTCAAATAGCTTAAGTGGTGGAGAAAGTCAAAGGATAAATCTGGCAACTTCCTTGGGAAGCAGCTTAGTTGGATCTACCTACATATTGGATGAACCTAGTATTGGTCTTCATTCCAAGGATACCGAGAAACTTATCAGTGTATTAAAAGATCTTAAAGCAAAAGGCAATACAGTAGTTGTAGTGGAGCACGATGAAGATTTGATGCAAGAAGCAGATTTCTTAATCGACATGGGACCAGAAGCGGGGAATTTAGGTGGTGAAGTAGTATTTTCAGGAACACTAAAAGATATAGGAGGTGCTAATACTCTTACTTCTGATTATTTAAACAATACTAAGAGAATTGAAATTCCAAAATTTCGACGCAAGTGGAACAATAAAATAAGTCTAATAGAGGCTTCACAGCACAATCTCAAAAACATCAGTGTTGATTTCCCACTGAATACATTAACCGTGGTAACTGGAGTTTCTGGAAGTGGTAAAACTACACTAGTAAAAGGAATACTTTATCCTGCAGTGTTGAGGCATACTCAACAATATAGCACTCAAAAAATTGGCGCTGTTAAAGAAGTTAAAGGCGATTTAAATGCATTTCAGGCAGTAGAACTGGTAGATCAAAATCCAATTGGCAAGTCTTCTCGTTCAAATCCAGTCACTTATGTAAAGGCTTATGATGCAATACGCGACTTGTTTGCCAGTATGCCTGTTTCTAAGCAAAGAGCATATAAACCCAAACATTTTTCTTTTAACGTAGATGGAGGCAGATGCGAAAACTGTCAAGGTGAAGGAGAAGAAGTTGTTGAAATGCAATTCATGGCCGACCTGCACTTGACTTGCGAAGAGTGCAAGGGCAAGCGTTTTAAAGACGAGGTATTGGAAGTGGAATTTCGCAAAAAGAACATCTATGAAGTTTTGAATTTAACGGTGGATGAAGCTATAGAATTCTTTGAAACTCAGAAAAGCATAGTAAATAAGCTGATGCCTCTTGCCGAGGTTGGTTTAGGATATGTTAAATTGGGGCAGAGCAGCAGCACATTAAGTGGGGGCGAGGCACAGAGAATTAAACTCGCTACTTTTTTAGCCAAATCTGTAGACAAGGATAAAGTCTTATTCATTTTCGACGAGCCTACAACTGGTTTGCACTTCCACGACATAAACAAGCTGTTAAAATCATTCAATGCCTTAATAGAGCGGGGTCACAGCATAGTTGTTATAGAACACAACTTAGATGTGGTAAAATGCGCTGATTGGGTTATCGATTTAGGAAGAGATGGAGGTGAAAAAGGTGGCAACCTTTTGTTTGCAGGCACTCCGGAGGACTTAATAAATGAAACATCATCATATACAGCCCAATATTTGAAAGTTAAACTAGAAAATAGAGGAATCTCAGCTAACTAGTGGCTGTGTCCACCAGGTCCATGCACATGTCCGTGGCTTATTTCTTCTGCTGTAGCTTCTCTAACACTTTCAATCTTACCGCTAAAATGTAACTCTTTACCAGCTAATTGGTGGTTGAAGTCCATCTGAACGTGATCATCAGTTATTTTAGTAACAACACCAACCATAGGTTGACCATCTTGATTTGTCAACTGAAGCTGAGCACCTTCAAATACTTGTGGACTCATAGTTCCGTCAACTAAAAAGATAGATTTATCTAAATCTGCAATGGCTTGTTCATTGTATTCTCCATAACCTTCAGCTGCTGGAACAACGAAATCATATGAATCTCCTGTAGATAGTGTACTTAGATTCTTTTCAAATCCAGGAATCATCATGCCATGACCGTGAAGATATACTAATGCTTGATCGCCTGAAGCGTCGATTTGATTGCCTTCTACCTCTAATGTATAGTGAAGAGATACTACTTTGTCTTTTGAAATTTGCATAAGGTGCGCAAAGGTAGTAGAATATTTTAGCCTGACTATAGATTATACCTAGATTATGAATCATTCTAGCTTACATTTGATCCATGTCAAAATTTTCCCAAATAAACCGTCCCAGATTGCCTAAAAACATTTTTGTAAGCTTAGCAATGATATTCTTAATAATCATTGGTATATCAAGATCAATGGTAAATATACCTGCAGGTTATGCCGGTATTATTTACAGAACCTTTTCAGGGGGTGTGGATGTTGAAAAGACATATGGTGAAGGGTTCCATTTAATAGCTCCTTGGAATAAAATTATTAAGTATGAGGCTAGGCAGCAAGAAATTTTTGAAAACATGAGTGTATTATCATCAAACGGACTGGAAATTGAACTCGATGCTTCAGCATGGTTTCAACCCAATTTAGACCAATTGGGGTATCTACATAAGAAAAGAGGTGTTGATTATATTTCACGGGTAATTATGCCGGCAATAAGGTCAGCAACGAGAAGTGTTGTTGGTAGATACACCCCAGAACAAATTTATTCATCAAAAAGAGATGCCATACAGAACGAAATATTTGAAGAGACTAAGAAAATTTTAGATAACCAATACATTCAGCTCAATTCAGTATTGGTGCGTGATGTTACCTTGCCCGCAACCATTAAAGATGCGATAGAACGCAAGTTGCGACAGGAGCAAGAGGCTTTAGAATATGAGTTTAGATTAGTAAAGGCCAAGAAAGAAGCTGAGCGTCAAAAAATTGATGCTGAAGGAAAAGCAACGGCTAATAAGATTTTGTCACAATCAATTACTGAAAACATTTTAAGAGAAAAAGGCATAGAAGCTACTATCAGATTAGCAGAGTCAGACAATGCCAAGGTGGTGGTTGTTGGAAGCGCTAGAGATGGCTTGCCACTTATACTTGGGAAATAATTCTTAACAAATATGATCTTTGAAAATCCCGTTTTTCGGGATTTTTTTTTAACTTGGGCGAAAAGTATACCCATGAAAAAAATAATACTAACCGCATGTGGCTTTTTGGCTGCATTTACACTTCAAGCCCAAGAAAAAGACATTGAGGCTCCAGGAACTTATAATTTTACAACCGCCAATAGTTTTGGCCAAACCACTCAGCAAAAAAATGATTTGGATGGCAATGGCACAAATGACAGGACTTATTTATACGACTATAACGAGGATGGTCAACGAATTTATTACGGCTATGATGTAGATGGAGATGGTAATGTAGAGTCACAAAATTGGAATACTTATGATGCAGAAGGACGTAGGATTAAAGACGAATATGATGACAATGGTGACGGAAATGTCGACAGAAGCTATTCGTACGTATATGATAGTCAAGGAAACCTTATAGAGCAGACTTACGACACTGATGGTGACGGTAACCCAAACCGGACTTGGTCATATACTTATGATGCAAATGGGAATCAAACAAGAGAAGAGTATGATTCTGATGGTGATGGAAATCCTGATCAAATTCGAGTGTATACTTATGACGCGAATGGATATCAAACTTCAAGAAAGGTAGATACGGATGGAAACGGTAGTTTTGACTACGCTGAAACCATTACATATAATTCAGATGGATATCAAACATACTATGGCTATGATGGTGATTACGATGGAACGGATGATTACAGTTATACCTATACTTATGATGCAAATGGAAATCAAACTCGATTTGAATATGATGCCGATGGAGATGGGAATCCAGACTATATAGAGAGTTACACCTATGATGCGAATGGAAACCAAACGCGATATGAGTACGATAGCAATGGAGATGGCAATCCAGAACAAATAACTGAGTATACCTATGATTCCAATGGAAATCGAACCGGCTATAAGGTTGATAGTGACGGTAATGGCACTATAAACTATCAGTATTTCTATGCTTACGATGCAAATGGAAATCGAACATATTACGCATATGATTCAGATGGTGATGGCAATGAGGAATGGAGTTATAGCTATACATACGACGTAAACGGCAATGAAACCAGATCCGAATACGATAACGATGGTGATGGCAACCCTGAACAGATATATGTTAGCACCTATGATGCAAATAGTAGAAAAATAAAATACGAATCGGATTTTGACGGAGATGGTAGCCCTGACAAAATAGAGGACTGGCAATTCAATGCAGATGGCAAAGAAACAAGATACCGCAGAGATAATGATGCAAATGGGAGCTGGGAATACATTAGATATAGAGAATATGATTCAGATGGTAATCTAACTAAATTCAGCACTGATAACGATGGAAATGGAACTATTGATTATGTAGAGGAGTACGCGTACGATAGCGACGGAAACAGAACGATGTATCGCTATGATAGTGGCAATAATGGTTGGGACAGAATACATTACTATGAATATGATGCCAATGGTAATCAAACCAAGTATTCTTATGATGACGGAGGAAATGGTAGCTTAGAAGGAGTTTATACCTATACATATAACAATAAAATTAAATGCAAAAACCTCTCTGATGCACCTGCGCATCAGTTAAAGGTGGAAATACCTGAAGATGGAAGATGGGTATTCAAATTATGTGGTTCGGCATTCCAAAACATACTGGCATTAAGCGATGATCAATTCTGTGATGACAATCTATTTAATGCAACTGATGGCTGCCCTAATGGAGACGCACAAGAATGGGCTGATCTTACAGCAGGTACCTATTACCTTACCGTAACCGGAAAAGGTAACACTGATAAAGGCAATTACACTTTGGAGATTTACCTTGAAGCAGGAGTAGGCGTTGATAAGCTAGTAAAAAACAATTTATTCAATCTATATCCAAATCCATCTAATGAGCATATCAGTATTGATGGCCCTTTACACGATGTAGACCATGTTGTTATTATCGATATCTATGGTAAAATAGTGATGCAGTCAGAAACTAAAGCACGATATAACATAGCAACCCTCAATTCGGGTTCATATTTTATACTACTTAATAATGAGTATGGACAGACAATTGGACGCATGCCATTTATAAAAATCAGAAACTAAGTTTAAATTACTCCAAGAAATCTCCTTCGTTAAGTCGGGGGAGATTTTTTTTGTTTTTACTATTGCAGTGCTCATGAAGTACAAACGCCTTAATAAAGATGAACTATTGAAACTGGAGAAGGAGTTTATAGACTTTCTAGTTGTTAATGGGATTACTGCCGATGATTGGATTAAAATAAAAGCTGATGAAAACGAAAAAGCCGAAGCCATAATAGACCAGTTCAGCGATGTAGTTTGGGAAGGCGTATTACGTGAGGTAAACTATATAGAACATCGATCTAAAGAGGCTATTTACTGTTTTCATTGTGAGGCCAAGCAAATTCATTTAATTAAGCTTCATTCCAAAGATAAATCAGTTGATTTCTTGAATAAAGAAGATCTTAAAGAAGCCATTACAAGCCCCGAGAAGTTTGTTGTGCATAAAGCGTCAAAAGCCTATAACTCCGTCCGCGAAATTGAACTCTTCAATCTTATACGCAATGGAGCTCTAATCAGTGAAGGGGAGCTCTTTAAAACACTAAACAAATAATATTTAAGCCTTAGGAGAGTTCTCTAAGGTGGCTAAAAGTAGTTTCCAAAATTTCTGAGTAGATTTAATTCCACAACGTTCATCAGGGCTGTGCGCACCTTTTATAGTTGGCCCAAATGAAATCATGTCTAAACCGGGATAGCGTTCGCCCAATAAACCGCATTCTAAACCAGCGTGTATTGCCATAACCTTAGGAGAGTCGCCAAATAACTCTTCATACTTTGCTTTGAGTACATCTAAAATTTCAGAGGTAGGATTGGGTGCCCATCCAGGATAAGAACCGCCGTGTTCAACAGCACATCCCAGCAAATGAAATGGAGCAGCCACGGTAAAAGCAACATCCATCTTTCCTGATTCTAATGAGCTTCTCTGTAAACTCTGAGTGATGAATTCTCCATCTTTAACAATTACTCGTGCTAATGAAGAGGAGGTTTCAACTAATCCTTCAATAGCTCTACTCATTTTCAATACACCATTATGGCATCCATAGAGCGCTAAGCATATAGCATGGCTATCGTCAACACTAAGAGCTTCAGTAGCTGTTTCAGTAGCCTCTATCAGTATATTTAAGTTGGGGTCTTCATGTATGTATTCAGCCTTTATTTCCTCTGCGATTGTATTAAAATGCTCAAGGTAGGCATTGTCTTTAATGACAATTGAGGCAAAACTCTCTCGCGGAATTGCGTTTCTCAGACTTCCACCATTAATGCTAACTATTCTGAGTCCATATTCCGAGCAATTGTACATTAAGCGATTCATAATTTTGTTCGCATTACCTCTTTCAAGATCAATATCAACACCAGAATGGCCTCCTTTTAGACCGTTTACTGTTATATTGAATGAGCTCTCATTGTTTGCAGTAGGATGGAGTTCAAATTTCTTTTTAGTATTAGTATCAATACCCCCTGCACATCCTATAGAGAACTCATCATCATCTTCAGTGTCGAGATTAAGCAGTATTTTACCTTGTAGTATGCCTTGCTCTAAATGCATAGCACCAGTCATCCCAGTTTCCTCATCTATAGTGAATAGCGCTTCTATTGGTGGATGCGGAATGTCGGTCGAGCTTAAAACAGCCATAATCGCTGCTACGCCCATGCCATTATCAGCACCCAATGTAGTGCCTTTAGCACGCACCCAATCTCCATCAATATACATCTCAATACCTTGAGTGTCAAAGTCGAAATTAGTATCTGAATTTTTTTGATGAACCATATCAAGATGACTCTGTAATATTACCGTCTTGCGATCTTCCATACCCCGAGTGGCATCTTTCTTAATAATTACGTTGCCTACTGCATCTGTATAGGTTTCTAAACCTAATTTAGCACCGAAGTTTTGCATAAATGCTATTACTCTTTCTTCCTTTTTTGAAGGTCTTGGCACTTCGTTTAAATCCGCGAAATGATTCCAAACGGTTTTTGGTTCTAAATCTCTTACATTCATTGCTGGCGAAGGTAACAATTAGTTTGTACTTAAGTGAAATCAATGAGCAATCTGCTATTTATATCTTGTGAATTGATATAGATTTGCCAAGTGTTTGTAAGCGGTTTTACCTTCATCAAAAATGCCATTAAACTGGATTACCCAATAGCCGAGGCTATAACGTCTATTCTCCCCTTAGTTGACGAGATGGTTGTGGCAGTAGGAAAATCTGAAGATGATACCTTAGCCCTCATAAAGTCATTAGGCCCTAAAATTAGAATCATTGAGACGCTTTGGGATGAGAGCCTGAGAAAAGGAGGGGAGACGCTGGCAGTTGAAACTAACAAAGCTTTAGATGCAGTAAATTCAAATGCCGATTGGTGCTTTTATATTCAAGGCGATGAGTGTGTACATGAAAAATATCACCATGAAATACGTGAAGCTATGCAGGATGCGCTTAAGAATGAGAAGATAGAAGGTTTGTTGTTTAATTATAAGCATTTTTACGGAAGCTATGACTATATCGCGGATAGCCGAGACTGGTACAGAAAAGAAATTAGGATAATCAAGAATATTCAGGGTCTCAGAAGCTATAAAGACGCCCAAGGATTTAGAATCAATGGAAGAAAAATTCGCGTAGCTGAGCTAAATGCAACTGTCTATCACTACGGTTGGGTAAGGCATCCTAACTTTCAGATAGCCAAGCAATTAGACGCAAGTAAACTTTGGCATTCCGACGAGTACATAAAAAAGAACTTCAGTGAGAAAAATTTTGACTATAGCAGTATAGATTCCATTACAGTATTCAAGGGCACACACCCTGCGGTTATGCAAGAACGAATTTCTAGGATGAATTGGAAATTTGATAGAGACCCTAAAGTCAAGCGTTTTGGATTAAAAACCAAATTTCTCTATCTCTTTGAGAAGTTTACTGGATATAGAATAGGGGAATACAAGAACTATAAAATTATCAGTTAATACTTAACCACAAAATGCTGCTTGCTTAATTCTTTTCTAAGGAATACTAATCCAATAAAAAACAGATCAACCGTACATCGAACTTCTGGCATTTCTTTGATTTCTTCCCATGCTTTTTCCATTTCTGCTGACCAATGAATATCATCAAATACAAAAACTGTTTGATCGTCAGAAACCCGTATTAAATGTTTAAAATACGCTAAAGTAGGTTGATATTTATGATGGCCATCTATAAATATAAGGTCAAAGGGGGCAAGAGATTGATCAATTTGATCTAGACTTTCAGAGAAAGGACCAGGAATCGATTCTATATTTTCAATACCCAATCTTGTCCAATTGTCTCTAGCCAAATTGAGTACAGAAATTCCACCCTCAAAAGTATAGAGCTTTCCGGAAATGTTTCTAGCTATATACGAAGAGCTAATACCCAATGAAGTGCCCAATTCTATGGCATTTTTTACTTTGAAATATCCGCACAGCTGTGCCAATAGTTCCGCGTATTTTCTCGGCTTTAGGCTTGTGCGTGCAATTTTAGATACTGTCTTTTTTACTTTTTCTCCCTCTTTGCCGTAGTCTGTGAACTCAAGTAAAGTTTGATTGCTCCTTAAGGCCCGTTTCAATTTCTGAATATCCATGTACTTCTCAGGGAAAGGAACACTCAGACAGTCTTTGACCAAGTGAAAGACAAACGGCGAATGTATTTGATGTATAGTTTTGGCTTTGAAACGGTAGCTGATTAGTTTACGCAGAATACTAACTACACTATACTGTGTCATCTTGCTCGTTTTTAGTGCTGGCCACACTATTTCGTTTTACTTTCTGAATAACTTTGAGCTCCTTTTTTATTCTTTCCACTTGATTCTGAGACTTATCTTGTTTCTTTTCAAAATCTTTTAAAAGTGAACCAGCTCCTTTAGAGAGGTTAAAGAATGACATATTTCGCTCGGTATTTAGCAATTCCTCTTGCAGGAACTTAAGTTTCTTTTTGAGTTTAAATTCCTCATCCTTAATACGCTTGAGACCATTTGGCGAACCAATAATGTCAGTGTAATAGGATTCCCACTGCGAAGACTTCAATTCATCTTTATTCTTTTTGTACTTTTTGAATAAATCATCTGAAAGCTTTTCATATCTGCCTGAAACTTTTTTTATTTCAGATCGCGGAATATGTCCAATTTTATTCCACTTGCTTGATATTTCCTTCAGCTGATTAAAGATTGATTTTTCGTCTTCTGTACTTTTAGATAGTAACTCCAACTCTTTTAAAAGATTTTTTTTCTCTTCAAGGTTTTTGTTTTCAGCCTCGCGCTGAGAAGCATAACGTTGTTCTTTTCGATTAAAGAAATAATCGCAGGCTTTCCTAAACCTATTCCATATAGTCTGATTTAATTTATCCGGAACAGGACCAATGGACTTCCATTCCTTCTGTATAGCGAGGATTTCCTTAGTGGTGCTGTTAAAGTCATCATTGTCTTTTAGCGCTTCAACACGCTCACACAGAGTTTCTTTTAATTTTAGATTGATCTTGCGATCTTTATTCAATGCACTGAAATATTGCTTTCTATTGGCGTAAAACTGATTTCGTTCTTTTTTAAATTTCGCCCAAATAGCATCGCTTTTTGAACGTGGTACTGGGCCAATTTTCTTCCAATCTGCAAATATTTTCTCGAGTTCTTTAGTTTTGGAATTCCAATCCTTGATATTGTCATATTCAATTTGAGCAATGACATTAGATTTCTCTACCAATAATTCTTTTAGCTTAAGATTCTCTTCGCGAACGGCTTCCTGAGCTTCATGTTGCTCTTTTTTGATACTGTAAATGTGATCTGAAGCTGCTTTGAAGGTTTGCCATATACCATCTCTACTTTCTCTAGGTACAGGACCTATGTTTCTAAACTCTTCGTGGTATTTATTCAGCAGTATAAAACTTCGCTTTAATGAAGGTTCGTTGGCAATTTCTTCAACCTTTTTCGTTAATTCTATTTTAGCTTCTAGGTTCTTTTTTCTGTCTAGCTCTTTCAGTTCTATATTAATCGAATGATTGTCATAGAACTTGTCGAGAAGCATATGAAATTTATCCCAGAGTTCCTGAATTTTATCTTTAGGGACTACCTTAATCTGGCGCCATTCTTTCTGAATTTCTTTAACTCGAGCTATACTCTGTTCAGTTTCATCTTCAGATACTAGATCATCAAGAGTGGCTAATAGTTTAAGCTTGTGCTTGTAATTGTTTTGTTTTTCCTCTTCAATTCTTTTGCGTTCTTCGGCAATTGCGGCTTTTGCTGTCGCAAGCAATTGATTGAATCCTTCAGCTAGGGGAGCCTTATCGAAATTAAAATTGTCAATTTCAGCTTCATCTAGTTTCTCAAGTTCTTCTTTTTTGAGCTCTTGATATTTTTCAAAGAAAACTGGACGAATTGTTTTTAATTTATTGAGCGCTTCGCGAGGGCTGTGCATTAAGCACTCTTTAGCCTTATCGTATAATTGATCAACCGTAAGCTTTTCTAAATCATGAGTGTCGGCTTGAATCGCATGATCTTCATCATCCGAAAACTCATTTTCTTCATCATCGTTTTCTTCTTCATCCTGTAGAGATGTATCGCCCTCCGCAACAGTGTCACCAGTGTCTGTGAGTTCTATTTTCTCTGTCTTAACTTCTTCAGCAGCTTCAATCTCTTTGTCGTTTTCTTCGGTCATCCTAACACCTCTTGTTTAATAAGGTGAGCAAAAATCATATTTTTGAACCGAAATGCCAACTAATAGTGAAGAGCGTGATATAAAGATTATAGAGTGTCCTCGAGATGCTATGCAGGGAATACACGATTTTATTCCAACAAAGTTGAAGATCGACTACCTGAATATGCTAATGAAAGTTGGCTTTCACACCATAGACTGTGGCTCATTTGTTTCTGCACGTGCAATCCCTCAAATGCGCGATTCTGCTGAGGTTATAGAACAAATAGACATGTCATTATCAAACTCTAAGCTTTCTGTTATAGTGGCTAATTACAGAGGAGCCCTCGATGCTGTAAAGCATTCAAACATCAGCTACTTAGGGTATCCTTTTTCCATTTCTGAAGAATTTCAGCAACGCAATACCAATAAGTCAATTAAAGAGTCTGTGCAGTTGGTAGCAGACATTTATGAGCTTTGCGAAAAGCACAATAAAGAAATGGTGATTTATATATCAATGGGATTTGGCAACCCATATGGAGAAGAATGGAACAGTGAAATAGTAGATCATTGGGTTGGAGTATTGCACGAAAATGGTTTAAACTCATTTTCCATATCTGATACGGTTGGGGTTTCAAGTAGGGATAAAATTGCTCAGGTTTATAAAAGCTTAATCAAAAATTATAAAGAGGCTGAATTTGGAGCTCATTTTCATACTCGAATTGACAATTGGAGGGAAAAGGTAGATGCAGCATATCAAAACGGTTGTGTGCGCTTTGATGGAGCGATTAAAGGATATGGAGGCTGTCCAATGGCAAATGACGATTTGGTGGGCAATATGCCTACAGAAAAGCTAATAGAGTACTTTGGACTAGAGCGCTTAGAACTAAAAAAGGCTCCCTTTGAGGAAGCCTTTAAGTATTCTACTAATGTTTTTAAATAGTCTAATGGGCAA
>CBDUMX010000036.1:0-13864 GCA_965368435.1 uncultured bacterium | reverse complement strand
GGCGACACCTACTTCGGATTAAACGTTAAAACTTTACTAAACAGTCATTTAGCTAAGGGGAACGACTTAACTATAGGTATAAAACACATCGTCAAACCTTATAGATATGGCACGGTGATTTGCTCTGAATTTCACAATAGAATATTGTCGTTTAAGGAAAAAGATGAGAGCATTCCAGAAGCATATATTAATGCTGGAGTTTATATGCTCAATAGAAGCATAATGGAGGAATTCCCCAAAACTGAGAAATGGTCCTTTGAAAAGGATTTCTTAGAAGTAAAACTGGAGGAATTGACAATTGCTAGCTTCCCAAGCGCAGCTAGATTCATTGATATTGGAATACCCGAGGATTTTGAAAAAGCTCAAATCCTCTTTAAAAATCACCCTCAAAAAAACGATTGGAGCAATTATACCTTATTGCTTGATAGAGATGGTGTGATCAATAAACCCAAAGCAGATGATTATGTGAAGTCGCCCATTGAATTTGAATTCACTGAAAATGCTTTGGAAGCTTTGCATATTCTGAGTTCAAATTTCAAGCGAATAATAATAGTTACCAATCAGCAGGGAATAGATCGCGAAATTATGAGTCAAGAGGACTTGGAGAATGTGCATCTAAAGATGTATAAGTCCTTGAAATATAATAACATAGCTTATTTCGATGCGGTCTTTTTTGCTCCTTATCTTCGATCTGCAAATCATGCATGGCGCAAGCCTTCAACTGGAATGGCGGAAATGGCAAAAACATACTACCCAGATATAGATTGGAATTACTGTTTGCTAGTAGGCGATTCTCCAGGTGATATGGAGTTAGCAGATGCCTTGTCGGTGCATAAAATTCGCATTCAAAACCCACAGTTTGAATTCGACAATCAAGACATGATGTTTTCATCTCTTTTTGATTTTGCCCAATTCATTACACAAAACTGATCATTTGTACGCAACTTTCTTGTAAATACAAGCGTTTACCAACTAGAGCTCGTATTTTTGTATTAAACTACGTTTAAACTGAAAAAATTATTCCTCATATTGCCCATTTTATTTCTGAGTCTTTTGGCAGATGCAACTCACCTTATTGGTGGGTATATGAACTATGAGTATCTGGAAACCTTGGACAATGGAAATCTCAGATTTAAAATAACACTTAACCTATACCGCGATTGTTTCCAAAGCGATGTTCCATTGGATGAAACGATACCATTAGGGGTATATCTCAATAACGACGATAAAGAACGCTATACCATTGCAAATTTCAAATTGCTCGTAAAGCAGAAAGTAAATCCTCCTGGAAATGTTGATTGCGATTTTTACGATGAGCGCGTTTGTATAGAATATGGATTATACGAAGGTCTAGTAGATCTTCCCCCTTCAAGTGTTGGATACCATATAACTTTTGAACGCTGCTGTAGAAATCAGCAGACCAATATTCCCGACAATGGTTCGGGAACGCCTTATCAGGGACAGACTTACTATTGCTTTATCCCCGACAAATTGTATGAGAACAGCTCACCTGTATTCTCTGGAGTTCCCAGCCCTTATATGTGTGCTAATGATACAACCATATTTAATTTTGCGGCAGTGGATCCCGACGGAGATGAACTCACATATGCCTTAGTTCATCCATACGTTGGAGCATCTTTGGGCCAATCAGCTCCTCAACCTAAAAATAATTTTACTGGGATACCCTTGGTACAGTACAACCCAGGATATACGTATACTAAGCCTTTCGGAACTAGTAATGGCAGTATCAGCACAGTGAATTCAGCTACTGGTCTAACCACCTTTTTTGCTCCAACGCAAGGAAGTTATATCGTAGCAATAGAAGTAACAGAGTCGAGAAATGGAGTAGTACTCAGTAGAGTGCGAATGGATCTTCAGATTCTTGTATTTAATTGTCCTCCAAATGACAGACCTCAATTGCGGGCGCCTGATGGACAAAACTTTGTTATTGAAGAAGGGGAGACCCTCTGCTTTGATGTTGAGGCTACAGACCCAGATGTAGACGACTTTGTGAAATTATATGCGAAAGGACCTATCTACGATGGAACAAACAATTATACTGGTCCACGAGCTACCTTCACTGCGGTGAATGGCCAGCCAAAAGCCACTGGAGAATTCTGCTGGACACCAGATTGTGATATGGATCGCGATGATCCCTATTTCATTACAATTACAGCTGAGGATGATGGTTGTCCTTCAAAATTCAATACCTTAGATTTTAGCATCACGGTCACGCCCTTTGTGGGTTCAGATGAAATTGAAGGACCGGTCACGGTCTGCAGATACAATACCTATGAATATTTCGCTGTAAATTATTCTCCAAATTCTACCTTCCTTTGGGAAGCAGATAATGGTGTTATCATAGGTAAAGCCGACTCATCCCATGTTAGAATTTATTGGAATGGAAGCGGTTCTGGAAAAGTGCGGATGACGGAAATTAGCCAGTACGGTTGCCCGGGTCCAACTACAGAAATTGATGTAACAATCACAGAAAGTCCACCACTACCAACTATTACAGGTAAAGATACGGTTTGTATAAATGAAGCACCACTGAATTATCAAGTTGGGTTCAATGCTGGCAATAGCTATGAATGGTATGTTACCAATGCAACTATTGGCAGTCAATCTCAGAATAGCATTCAAATTTCGGCTTATAATGCTCCAAGATTTACTGTAAGAGCTGTTGAAATAAGCTCTAATGGATGTCCAAGTGATACTGCTGAATTGGAAGTATTTGTAAGCATTCCAAATCCGGATGTAACCGGACCAACAACTGTTTGTCCAAATGCTGAAGACATACTTTATACCACCCTCAATAATTCTGGATCTACTTACTCATGGACAGTGAATGGTGGAACTATAGTTAGTGGTCAAGGAAGTAATACTATTTTGGTAGATTGGGGCAATGCAGGTATTGGAGGAGTGAGTGTTCAGGAAACGAATAGACATGGATGTGTAAGCGCAGTTAATTCTATTGTAGTGAACAAGACCTATATATTAATTCCGAATCCGGTTATTGGTCCAACCAATGTATGCGAAAACGATATGGGAGTTCCTTATGAGACATTGGAAGTTAATGGTTCTGTATATAATTGGACTGTTATTGGTGGAACGCAGGCCAGTGGAGACTCTTCATATAGTATAACGATTGATTGGGGCGCTGCTGGAGCGGCTAGAGTTGGTGTTCAAGAGAAAGCGTATGATTTGGTAAACGATAGAGAATGTTTGAGTCCAGTAGTGTTTTTAGATGTCACCATCCACCCAAATCCAACTGCAAATGAAATTACAGGCATTTATGAACTATGCCAGTTTGAAGATACTGCTACTTACAGTATAGCAGGTTTCCCAACATCCACATTTGAATGGGCAATTGATGGTAATACAGCCGGTATAATTGGACAAGGCACAAATACCATAAAAGTGTATTGGGATCAAGCGGGAAGCTTTGTGCTTTCGGTTCTTGAAACTACAAATGCTGGATGTACAAGTCAATTAATAGACTCTGCGGTTGTGGTTAATCCAAAACCACAGACAACAGCTATTAGTGGACCATTTATAGTTTGTCCGGAAGATGTATTAGGCAAAAATTACAGCGTAAACGGACTCAGTGGTTCTACTTTCAATTGGATCTTGGGAGGACATAAAACATTTAGTGGGCAAGGAACTGATAATATTACTGTTGATTGGGAACCAAGTATCCCAACTGGATATATTAGGGTAGTGGAGATGTCGGATAAGGGCTGTGTTGGAGATACCTTAGAAGCAGAAGTTGAGATAGATAGATTGAAAATAGATATGCGTTTCGTGAGTGTTGGAACCCCAGACGACCGTATGATAATCGATTGGAAATTAGCGGAGCGAAGTTCAACTGATGAATTTCTAATTCAAAAGCGTGTTGCTGGAACTGCAGCTTGGCAGGATGTAATAACTGTGGCTGGCAATGTATTCCAGTATGTAGAGAAAAACATCAATACTGACCAGAATGCATTTGAGTATAGAGTTGTTTCTACAAATCAATGCGGCACTCTAATCAGTTCAGAAGTACATACAAGCGTATTATTACAGGGATATCAAGATGAAAACTTTGATATCAATATAACATTCAGCGCGTATAGTGGATGGGAGAATGGAGTGAGTTATTATAGTGTTTATGAAAGTATAAACAACGGACCTTATGTTCAAATGGGTGTTAATCCACTTCCTCAAGAAAACACGCTGCTGATCAATGATCCAGACCAGTTTATTAAGTGCTATAGAATATTGGCGCATGAAGATGGTGGTGAGGCCACGGTTAGCTGGAGTAATGATGTGTGTTTTACCTTCGACCCAAATGTTTATGTACCTAACGCATTTACGCCAAACAATGATAATCTGAATGACAGTTTTGGTGTGGTTGGCATTGCCGTTAATGAATACAGAATACAGATTTACAATCGTTGGGGCGAAAAAATTTATGAGTCGGAAGACATAGATGCCAAATGGGATGCTACTTATCTTGGGAAAGACGTTCAAGTTGGTACATATTTGTATTTAATTAATTTCACTGACTTTGACGGCAAAATATATCAGCGTACCGGTACTATTAATCTTATTCGTTAGTCTTCTAAGCGGCTGTTTATTCAAGCCTAAGAAGAAGGGCGTAGAAAACAATCACTACCTAGAACAGGTCACACAGAATCACTTAATCATTCGAAAGGAAATTCAGGAGTTCGGTAAAAAGATTCCAGAATTGCGAGATACAGCAAGCTTTACACAAGCTCTCTTTCCATTTATGTTGAGAATAGATAGCATAATGCACCATCCAGATAATGAGCATTTTGTAGCTGATAGTTTCATCATGTCGCTTAACGAAAGATTGTATGCAGATTATGCGCATGTTGTTCATCTCGACTTTAAAGCCATGTTTGAAATATATAATCAGGCAGGAGAGGGGTTAACATTACAGGAACAGACTAGCATAGATAGTATTTGGCATGTAATTGAATACAATGATGAGAGTTCTTGGAATAACTTTATAAAGTACGCCGACTTAGACAGTGTAAGTTGGCTAAAGAATTTAAGCTTAAGAATAGATCGCAATGAATAAACTTATAGTAGTATTAATACTTGCTGTTATATGGGCAGGCACCTGCAATGAAGAAGAAATGCAAAATGAAGATCAATGTAAATACAGAGGTCAAGTAGTTGACAATACGGGCTTGGATGGATGTGGATTGATGATAGAGCTAGAAGACGGCGGAGCTTTGGAAGTAGTAAAAATGCCCGAAGGAAAAGCTTTGTTTGCTGGAGATAAAATCTCTTTTGATTATGTAGAAAGAACGGATATGGCTAGCATTTGCATGGCCGGTAAAATGGTGGAGGTTACATGTTATGAAGTCGTAGAATCTTCTAAGAAGCAAAATTGCAAAGCCTTTGTCTATGCATGGTCGGATAGTATGCAAACAGCAGAGCGCTCAGATTTCAAACTCAATAATTATAGAACGGAAGGAACTAATTTGTTCTTAGACATTTCATATTCAGGCTGTAGCATTGATAGAGATTTCAATTTGATAGTATCTAATGCTCAAATGAGATCAATGCCGCCACAGAATACCGCTATTTTAAGTTTTGAGGCTCAAGCTTGCGAAGCCTATTTTACAAATACCATTTGCTTTGATATGAAGGAATTGGGCATGGAAACAGTTCTTTTATTGCAGGTGGGCGATAGCACTGAGAGGGTTCATTATAAACCCGGTAATTAGGTATTAAAAACGATAAGCTTCTTCGTTTCGAAGAAATCTTCTTTAAACCAGTTTTTCAATTGATGCTCGTTCCAATATGCATTGAGGTATTGCGCTTCTACCTCTGCTATTTCAGCACTTAAGTCGCCACCCTTAAGAAAAAGGTGAGTTCCAGTTTCTTTTAATTGATTTTTAGTAAGCTCAATAAGCTTGAGGGCAGGAGCCACAGCTCTAGAGACTATCACATCGGCCTTTAAACGCAGGTTTTCCATGCGCTCTTGATATGCTACTACATTATGGAGTCCCAAAGCATCTTTAGCAGCATTCACAACTTTAATTTTCTTAGCTATTGAATCTATAAGCGTGAATTGAGTGTCGGGATAGAAAATCGCCAAGGGAATGCCGGGAAATCCTCCACCAGTGCCAACATCCAGCACCATTTGCTTGGGTTTAAGGAAATCCAGTTTGGCGATAGCAAGTGAATGCAGAACATGATGGATATAAAATTGATCCATATCCTTTCTGCTGATTACATTGATTTTGCTGTTCCAATCTTCGTAGATATCTTGGAGTTTAGCAAATTGATCTTTTTGTTCTGCGCTTAGTCCAGGAAAATAGTTCTCAATTATTTCCATTCCTTGTTTTTGTAGAAAGGCCTGATTAATGCCATTAGCAATAGGTATAGACTAAAGACAATATCGTAGAAAGGCAAGAAGTAGCCAATGAATTTAGCTTTTAAAATTTGAGTTGCTTTAAACATTACAATCCACTGGATAATCCATTTGAATGCCACTACAGATGCGGCATAGATCCAAAGTTTTGGAAAGAATACTGCAGCAATAATTCCGACTAAAAAAAGGATTTGCATGAGCGAATAATAGCCCAATAAACGTTTGTACTTGCTTTTATAGAGTGGCGAAGTAGAAATATGTCTCATCTTTTGTTTGATGAATGCGCCTAAATTTTTTGGTCCGTCGGAATACATGAATGAGGATTCTTCTATACAAATACTCACATTGCGTTTTGTAGCTACTTCCTGTATAAATAGATCGTCATCTCCAGATTGCAGGTGTTGATGTGTAGCAAAACCTTTATTCTTGAAAAACAGCTCTTTTACATAAGATAGATTTCTACCAACGGCCATATATGCATTTCCTTTTAGGGCATAGCTAAAGTATTGAAGTGCAGTGTGAAAAGTTTCGTAATAGCTCATAGCGCCAGTTAAGCTAATCTTTTGATTTAGAGGAGCATAGCCAAGTATTATGTCTTTGTCATCCTTGGCATTCATCATAGAACTTATCCAATGATCTTGCGCTATACAATCTGCATCTGTAAACAAAAGCTGGTCGTATTTAGCTGCTTTAATTCCCATGGTCAATGCAAATTTTTTACCCTTGCGATAGCGTTCATCGAGATTGAGATCTACTAGCCTCAGATGAGAGTATTTCGATTGCATCTCTTCAACGAGGGCTTTAGTGCCATCGAAGCTGCCATCGTTTACAACTATCACTTCAAAAATGGGGTAGTCCTGTTCCAGTATAGATGCTAGGTTTTTCTCGAGGTTCTTTCTCTCGTTTCTGGCACTAATGATTATGCTGACATTTGGTTGCTGATTGGAGCTCGTTGGTTTAAAGGAACCCAATTTGGTGAAAATAAAGAGGTAGTAAGCTATCAGGCTTATCGCTGAAATACTGCAAACAGATAAAACGGCTAATTCTAAACTATTCATTTAATGGGTTCAAAGAAACGAAAGAAAAGCGTTAATTACTTTTTCTAAAGCCCAGTGTTGGTAAAATGTCGGGTTTTGATTTGTCTTTGATATCAATATTGATCAAATCCTTATCAGTTACCGTTTTTATCATCTTGGACGTTCGTTTATCAGCTTGCATTTCGCTCATTCTTAAATGCTGATTTCGAATTGCCTCTTCCACAATTTTTCTAATAGATCTACCATTACCAAAGTATTTATCTCTGGTTTTGTACAGCTCATCTATGAGGTTTTTAAGTGTAGTTTTTGCTTTAGTACTCAAGGCGAATCCCGATTCAGTGAATTGATTCATGGCAATATCGGTCAACATTCCAGTATCGAAATCCTCAAATTCGAATATCTTATCAAATCTAGATTTCAGTCCAGGGTTAGATTCTAGGAATCTGCTCATATTGTCTGTATAACCTGCGGCAATGACTATGAATTTGCCGCGGTAATCCTCCATTCGTTTAAGTATGATTTCAATGGCTTCTTTACCGTAGTCGCTGTTTCCACCTTCGGTGAGGGAGTAGGCCTCGTCTATAAAGAGCACTCCACCCATAGCTTTATCTATGATTTCTCCCGTTTTAATGGCTGTTTGACCAATATATCCGCCAATAAGGCTTTGTCGGTCGCACTCCATTAAATTCCCTTTTTCAAGTATGCCTAAGGCTTTATAGATTTGAGCGAGAATTCTCGCAACGGTGGTTTTACCAGTACCTGGATTTCCTGTGAAGACTGCGTGAAGACTGAAATTGTTTTGAACATCCTGATTGGTTTCTTTATAGTAGCGTACCAATTTTACTAGATTTTCAATTTCTTGTTTAACTTTTTCAATTCCAATGAGGCCTTGAAGTTTTGCCAATGATTCTTCCAACAGTTCTTCGTCGATTGGAATATCTGGCATTTCAGATTTTACATTGATAGAAAGCTTTTCTACATCTTCGAGTTTGATTAAAGAGAGTTCCTTAATGTCGAGATTTTCAGGTTTCTCGGCGCTCATAACGCGAATACCCAGATTGAGCTTGCACTCATCGATTAGGGAAACTACTAATCTTGCGTTTCCAAAGAATTTATCTCGATTTCTATAGGCTTCAACCAATTTTTTATAGAATTCTTCCTTCGCTTCTTCTTCAAAACTAATTCCCTTTTTACGAGCTTTAAGCATAGCGATTTCCATTAATTCTTGAGGAATGTAGTCCGGGAAATCATATATCATTCTAAACCTAGATTTGAGGCCAGGGTTGGATTCAATAAAGGTATCCATCTCGTCGGGATAACCTGCCGCTATGATTGCAATATCCTCTCCATCAGAAAGTTCCTTGAGAATGATTTCTATAGCTTCCTTGCCAAAATCTTTGGCATCGTCGTCTTTACGCGCTAGAGAATAGGCTTCATCTATGAAAAGTATACCACCAGCTGCCTTTTTAATAGCTGCTTTGGTTTTAGGGGCGGTTTGACCAATAAATTCGGCTACTAAATCTCCGCGGTCAACTTCGTGGACGTGGCCCTTGCTCAGAAGTCCTAATTGCTTATAGATCTTACCGAGTTTTCTAGCAACAGTGGTTTTTCCTGTTCCGGGATTGCCTTTGAAGACGCTATGGAGATTTATCTGATCCTTTTCATCTATACCTTTTTCTTTTCTCAGGCTTATGAATTCAAGAAAATTAGCGTATTCTTTAATGCGTTCTTTAACAGAGGATAGGCCGATGAGTTCATCCAGTTCAGAAACCGTTTCTTCTATTTCAGAAATACTTGGTTTTATACTCTTAGGCTTGCTTGTGGTTATTTCAATCTTGCGCTCATCTTCATCAATTACATATTCTACAAAATCGTTACCGATATGGAATTGCTCTTGCACTATGAGTTGATCCATAAAGATGATATCGAGAAGATAGGTGCCTTTCGACCAGCTGCCGGGTTTATCGGCGCCCCAGCCTACGGTTACGGTAAATTCATTGTCTTGCTCGTAGACAAAAACCAGTTTAGATACACTTCCTTTAAGAAGGTTTGAGGAGGTAAGGAAATTAAAGACCATTTCACAACTCCAGAAGCCTGTACTTTTTACTTTATTAGTGCAGTTGATTTCTGCCCAGATGTATCGGGTATCGTGCTCAGCAAACTGTTCAAAGTATTTGCGTTCCGTTTCTTTAACATTATCAAATGGGCCTTCATAAAACTTAATCGATTGTATATCGAAATAAGGATTATTGTCGGCAGTTATTTTGCCAATATCTTGAATGTAGAAGTTGCGTTCGGCAATTAGCTCATCATCGGCATAAGCTTCCCATTTGTAAGTTCCCGGTTTCCAATATGAACCTTCATTTTGAGTACCCCAACCTTCGCGTACAAAAATGAGGTTGTGGTTCATGGATATGGTTCTATCGCAATTTAGATTGCAGATTTCATTATTGTTTTGGTCGACACAGACAAGGCGAAGATTCAGATCCCAGTTTTTGCGTTTGAAATGCAGATTGAAGAATGAAAACTCGCAATAGATGTAGGTAGATTCACTGACATCGAAAATGCTTCTGTATTTTTTCTTATTGTCTGCAAGCCATTCTACGGAGCCGTAGACCTTCATATTTCGAAAAATAAAATTCTTATTTTGCTTAGCAGACATGGTGTTTCAAGGTTAAGACAAATATTTTAAAATTAGACGTAAAAGGAGGCGATTTCTTATAGAATTGACACCATTTTTTCAACATTTAATTTTAGGGCTGAAATTAGCTGAAAATATTGGCGCAAAGTCTTAAACTTCGCTATCCAACAGGTCGGTTACCACCCAATAGCGTGGATCATCTATGGAGGTTTCTATATACTGATTGAATTCAGGGTCGGCTTTGAGAAGTAGAGTGCTGCATTCAGGGCTCAAATGAGTGAACTTCACACTTTTGCCAAGTTCAGCGTATTTGTTTGCCAGATTGAGTATGGCTTCTATACCTGAATGGTCGCCAACTCTTGATTCAATAAAATCAATTTCAACAAAATCGGGATCAGTTTTAGGATCGAATTTGGAATTAAAGGTTTGAACAGAGCCAAAGAATAGGGGCCCCCAAATTTCATAGACCTTAGTTCCGTCTTCTTTAATGCGTTTTCGGGCTCTAATCATAGTGGCGTTCTTCCAAGCAAAAACGAGAGCAGATATGATAACCCCAACAATTACGGCTATGGCCAAATCTTGCCAAACAGTTACCGCAGAAACGATAACCAGCACTATAGCATCTGAAAGAGGTATTTTATTTAAGATTCTAAAGCTACTCCAGGCAAAAGTGCCTACTACCACCATGAACATTACACCTACAAGGGCAGCAATAGGTATTTGCTCTATGAGTGGTGCTCCGAAGAGTATAAAACAGAGTAAGGCGATGGCTGCTGTTAGACCGGAAAGTCGACCTCTACCGCCTGAGTTCACATTGATAATAGATTGACCTATCATAGCGCAACCGCCCATACCACCGAACATGCCGTTGAGTATATTGGCGCTACCTTGAGCCACGCATTCTCTATTGCCACTTCCGCGGGTTTCAGTCAATTCATCTACCAGGTTAAGCGTCATCAAGGATTCAATCAAGCCAACAGCGGCTAGTAAGAATGCTGAAGATATGATTGTGCCCCAATGACCTTGAATGGTGCTTAAAAAGTTCGGTAAATTCACTTGTAAAGAAGGTAGCGAGCCTTTAAGACCTTGTCCGCCACCGTCTCTGATGAAAGAGCCAACGGTACTAACATCCATTTTGCTGAATATAGTTACGCTTGCAATAACAATGATTGCTGTAAGCGCTGCAGGTACTTTTTTAGTGATTTTAGGCAAGAAGTACATGATAGCCATGGTTAATCCAACCAGTATTATCATAGTATATAATTCAGTGCCAGCGAGCCAAGATGTACTGCCATCAGTGGTTTTCTTAAACATTCCGAGTTGAGAAATGAAGATGACTATAGCCAGTCCATTTACAAATCCCATCATAACGGAGTGGGGGATAAGTCGCACAAATTTTCCTAAGCGCAAAAGACCAGCAGATATCTGTATTAATCCGACAAGCAGTAGGGTGATAAACAGCCATTGCAATCCCAGATTGTCGATTGGTTGTGCTAGGGAAGCTCCAACAGCATTTCCTTCTTGTATCATATGCACCATAACCACTGCCATAGCACCGGTAGCTCCGGAAATCATACCTGGTCGGCCACCAAATAGAGAAGTGATAAGCCCCATCATAAAAGCGCCGTATAAACCCACTAGTGGATCAATCCCAGCAACAAAGGCAAAAGCAACCGCTTCTGGCACTAGTGCTAGTGCTACTGTTAATCCTGAAAGGATGTCGTTTTTGGGATTAAAAGTGAAGTTATGGAAGAGCTTTTTCATTGCCGAATTTTAAAGCTCGCAAACTTATTGAATTATAACTCTTTATTAGAGCATAATTGTCTTAATGTTTTTTGTGGGTAGACAAGTTTGATATTTGTAAGTACAAAGGACCTAGATATTTTTTTTTCGCCTCACCGCCGGCGATTGGCTCTTTACTTTTTCTTAGTCAAAAAGTAAACAAAAGACAAGTCAAAAATATGCTTCCCCGCTCTCTGTCTAATTGCAACAAAATCAACAAAAAGAATGCAAGCACTTTTGGTGCTTTTGTAAAGCAATTATCCATTCACCCCATCGCATGGCCCGCATTTTTGACCGGCCACCGCGCCTTAGATTGCTCTTTGTACTAGAATTTTAAAAATAAAGAAGAAAATTGTCAGTTCGAGCCTGTCGAGAACAAATAGAAACAGGTGTTCTCGACAAGCCTGCCTAACGGCAGTCAGGCTCGAACTGACATCAATCTAATATTCTCCCTTTCCTCCAAAACTCAAGTTTAGGTGGCAATTCTCAATTTTGCATTCTCAATTCTCAATTCTAAAAAGGTTTTGCTTTGTTCATTTCATCATTTTTATAAAGGCCATTTGTTCGCCTACAGCGATTTGGTTAGATTAGTCTAGTTCAGACCCCAATTATTAATTCATAGTTTTTAAACCTTAATTATTTTCGTCCTTTCTTCGATCCTTCGATCCTTCGTTCCTCCGTTCTCCGTTCCCCGTTCTCCGTTCCCCGTTCCCCTTCTAACTCTTCCTCACAAAAATCGCCACTATAGCTGTTGTAATAATACCCATAATTGGGGCGAAGACAGTGCTGGCAATCATATAATTTCTGAGATTGAATTCTGCTTCTGCAGCTTCTTGGGTGAGCTTACCTTCTGCTACGGCATATTTTATCATATTGTCGAAATAGTCAGGAGTTATAACTGTTGATGTAATATACTGAGTGAGGGGTGTAAACAGCATAATGATAAGGCTTATGATCAGTCCGGAAATGAATGCTTGTTTATAGCTCATGACATTATTGTAAAAGTTTTTTCTTTTATCTAATAATGCCAGGACATAAATGAGAATAGCGGGTATGGCCACAAGCATGGTCACCGTTGCGTGCATTTCAATGTTCTTGTCGTGCAGTCCAGCCATTTTTTCCATTACCATCCACAGGAGCATAAAGACAGTAAAGATTATAGCCCATTTAATTTCGATTTTGTATTTGTTCATAATTCTTAGCTTTTGATGAGTCGGTAAGTTTGAATTGTCGTGCCTGTTTGCACCTTGAGGAGATAAATCCCTGCAGCTAATTTATCATTATTCAGTTGATTTATTCCAAGTTTTAGTTCTGATTTTTTGATTAGTTGACCTCTGGTATCTACTAATTCATAGCTGCTATTCGTATTGGAGATCTCAATATTCCAGGCATTTGAACTCGGATTTGGATATATATTGAGTGGCTGCTGTTGTAGCTTTTGTATGCTTAGCGCTTGGGAGAAATCACCTGCTCTAAATTTCACTGTTCCACTATTATTGTCTTGCCATACGCAATACAATTTGTTTTGATGCACATAGACATCGCCACTGCTTACATGATCATCGGCAACGGTTTCAATCAAATTTGAATTCTTTTGAGTAATATTAGCAGTCAGGCTGAATTCTAGTTTCGATTTTCCCGATGCTACTTCTTGCCATACCATGGCTACTCTGCCATCGCTATTGGCTATACGAGGAAAATTTTGTTTAGAAATGCCAGCATAATCTGCTTTTATGCGAATCGCTCCAGTGCTAGCGCCATCAGATAGAGCTGTTTTACTCAGATAAACTCTATAACTTCCACTAGAACCGCTGAGGAAAGTAGTGTATAAACTATCATTAATGATAATAGCGTCAGGTCCCGAAGCTGGACAAGAGAATATTTGCCAATTTCCGTTGTCGATATCAGCACCAAAATCGAAAGTATTGCCGGTATCCGTTGAGAAGCCTGCCCATACATCGCGCAGATTATTGTTATTGTCTCTGTAAACTAAAGCCAGATTGTTATCCGAGC
>CBDUMX010000035.1:0-13991 GCA_965368435.1 uncultured bacterium | reverse complement strand
ACAGGGTGACCACCAAATGTGCTGATATGACCTAGTATAGGGTTGTCAGAAAGTCTTTTCATTAGTTCCTTTGAGCTTATAAAAGCAGATATAGGCATGCCACCTCCTAGTCCTTTGGCTAGCGTAACGATATCAGGGTGGATCTCGTAATGCTCAAAGGCAAACATTTTTCCGGTTCGTCCCATTCCACTCTGAATTTCATCGCAAATCAAAAGACAGCCATGTTCATCGCATTTTCGACGAACAGCTTGCATGAATTCGTGCTCAGCAGGAATATAACCAGATTCAGCTTGAATTGCTTCTATAAATACAGCTGCAGTTTCGTCATCAATAACATCAAGTGAATTAATGTCATTTAATTGAGCAAAATACACATTGGGTAATAGGGGTTTGAAAGCTCCTGAGTAGTATTCATTATCCATCAAACTTAGAGCGCCTGAAGTGCTGCCGTGATAGGCATTTCGCATTGCAACTATTTTAGATCTACCACTTGCTTTTTTCGCCAACTTCAGGGCCCCTTCAATTGCCTCGCTGCCGCTGTTGAGCAGATACACAGAATTGAGATTTGCGGGTAATACTGATGTTAAGCGCTTTGCCAGCTTTACTTGAGGGTTCTGAATATATTCGCCATAGACCATCTGATGCATATATTTTTTAAGTTGCTTGCGAATGGCTTTAAGCACTTTTTTATTTCTGTGGCCAATGTTGTTCACGGCTATACCAGAAATTAAGTCGATGTATTTTTTCCCATCCGCAGTATAGAGATATATCCCTTTGCCTTTGACAAAGTGATACATAGGTGGCTCAGGCGATGTTTGAGCGAGGAATTGTTTAAATGCTTCTTTGATGAAGCAAAGTTGCAAAAAAAAAGGTCCCCATCAAGATGGAGACCTTTAAATCTGTTAAGATCTTAGCTTAGCTAACTTTTTTAGCTAGGTCAGAACCTGCCTTAAATTTAACAACCTTTTTTGCAGGGATTTTGATTTCTTTTCCTGTTCTAGGGTTTCTTCCTGTTCTAGCAGCTCTTTGGCTAACTGAGAATGTTCCAAATCCTACAAGGATTAATTTGTCTCCTTTTTTAAGAGCACCAGAAGTTGAATCTAAGAATGAGTTTAGTGCTGACGTAGCTTGTGCTTTAGTGATTCCGGCATCACCCGCCATTTTCGAAATTAAATCTGATTTGTTCATGTTTTTTCTGTTTAATAATTAAATATACATCCAAGTTTAATGCGTAATGCCGCATTATTACAAGGATTGTGGCCTATTTGTTAATAATTTCAGGATATTGGCCAGTTTTTTAGGCGAAAAGCCGCTTGTTGCAAGGGTTTGCAGCTGAGATTTGTTATAAAATTTGCTTCTTGAGCTCAATAATTCATAGATTTTAATTTTAGCTTCACTAGGGCTCAACTCCTTAAATAGTGGTCTGTTTTCTATGAGGTATTCTACATTTTTATAGAAATAGTCTATTTCTCGCTTTATGTAAATACAAATACCGCTCTGAATTATTACTTCTGAATTGCGATTAAAGGCCATGGTGCCACCTCCTAATGCCAAAATACAATCGTGTTTTGTTTGAGCTATGAATTTGTTTAAAACGCGTTCTTCCTCCATTCTAAACAGTATTTCTTCTTGTTTAGCTAAAAAACTAGCTATGCTTTCAGCGAGTGCTTCTTCTACTAGATCATCTAAATCGTAAAAAGGAATCTGAAGCAGCTCTGATAGCTCCTTTCCAATGCTTGTTTTTCCAGCAGTTGTAAATCCCGTAATAAAGATTATCATGAACTTAGTTTTACTCTAGGATCAAGTTTAACATAAAGAATATCGACCACTATATTTAATACAACAAAAATGCTAGCTATAAATAGGATGGAACCCATTACAACTGGCAAGTCGCTCATCTCAAGTGCTTCTATGGTTACCTTCCCTAGTCCGCGCCAATTAAAAATGTATTCAACAAAGAATGCTCCGGCTAGGAGAGATGCAAACCAACCCGACACGGCCGTAATTACAGGATTTAAGGCATTTGGAAGGGCGTGTTTTCTGAGTATGTAATTCTGACTTAAGCCTTTAGAAACTGCGGTTTTAATATAATCTTTATTCAAAGTCTCAAGCATTGAGCTTCGGGTAAGCAAGGTAAAGATGCTCAAGGGGCGAACACCTAATGCTAAAGCTGGCAGTATCAAATTTTTCCATTCATATTGAGCGCCTTTAAAAGGATCTAGATCTATCCAACTGCCGGTCATATTAAGACCAGTTATATCGTGCAATACAAAACCAAATAACCACGCGAGTACAATTGCTGAAAAGAAAGATGGGACAGATATTCCCAATGTGCTTATGAAAAGGATGGTCTGATCGAGAACAGAGTTAACTTTAATACCTGAAAGTATGCCAAGGGCAATGCCAATGAATGCAGCAAAAATTATTGATACAAGGGCTAAGATAAAGGTGCCTTTGAAGGATTGCCAGATTATGTAGGAACTATTTTCCCTGCTTTGAAAAGATTTCCTTAAGAAGGGTTTTTTAAGTAGCAATACAGCCTCATTGCCCAAAGAAATGTTGAGCATAGGTCTATACTTCTCTTGTGCCTCTTCTTTGTTGATGGGGTGATAAGAAACTGGACTTAAATCGGCTAAGAATAATAGATACTGAGTGAATCGCGGTTTGTCCAAACCAAATTCTTTCTTAATGGCCTCTTGTGTTTGGACGTCGGTTCTTTGTCCAACAGCCATACTTTCTGGATTTGGAAAGGATAAACTAAATAAGAAAAAGACTAGGGTTACAACACTAAAAAGGATAAAAAATCCGCCGAGTATTCGCTGTAACAGGAAGCGTATCATTCAGTCAATTTCAATAATTTTTTAGCTTTAGGTAGTCTTGTTGATGGCCAAGTTTTAACTACAGTTGAACTATCTATCAATAAAAGCCCAGGATTGGAACGAATTATGGATTTAAGATTTGTTTTATCTCCATAGTAAAAAGGAACGTCTAACTGATGTTCATGTCGAAACTCTTCCACTTTAGAAACTTCACTGGCTGTTAAAGGATAGACTTCATATCCAGCTTCTTTCCAAGCCGTTATGAGTTCCTTTATTTTTGGCATCGCTTTTAGGTTAGCTTCATCAACATCGTTTATAACTATTAATATTTTGTATTTGCTAGAAGTAAAGAAATCTTCAACATAGTCGTTGTTTTGGGTTTCATCCATGATTTTAAAATCGTGAATGTTCGGTTCATCTCTTTTCTCTAAGATTTTTTCTTCTCCTACATCAACAAATTTCCAAGCCTTATCTATAGAAGGAGTGAAGCTATTGTCTTCAGAATCCCAAACAACAATTACTTGCTCCCCATTATTATCATAGATGTATTCCCTTATCACATGATCTGTTTCTCTACCACCTTCTTTTACCTTCATTTCTTTCCTAATGTCAACTCCTTCTTTGAATTTCAAGAAGTTTTTAACCGGCAAGTAATGCCAGCAATAGACAGAAAAGCTGCAGCTTAAAAGAGCGCAAACGGTAAGCAGTCTTACACTAAAAGGATTGCTAAATAATGGTCGAAGGTACTTTATCCAAATACCAATTATCACTACTGCAATTAGCAGTATAAGATCTTTGTTAAAGCTCTGCCATGGCGTGAGTTTAATGGCATCTCCAAAACACCCACAATCGGTCACTTTATTGTATTGAGCTGAGTAAAAAGTGAGAAAAGCAAAAAACAGCAACATGAGTAAGAGCATGGCAACTGTAAATTTGGGGGCCCAGCCAATAAGAAGGGCTATACCCAGAACTATTTCAACTATGCAAACAAATATGGCCAGGGCTAAGGCGTATTTCCTCATTCCTTCCATGAGACCTACTAGCCAACTGTTTTCTTTTACATATTCTTGGGTGTCGACAGTCTCAATTTGGTCATTGCTCACGAAGCCCTTGAATGCTACAGTACTGTTTAATAATTCTTTATCTTGAATTTGAACGTTGAGTTTAACTTCTTCTATAACAGCACCAGTATCTTCGGCATTGATTTCTGCTGAATACACAGAAGTTCCAGCAAATTTGATTTCTGCAGTGCTTAAATATACGGGCATAGAATCGTCTGTTGGTATTTTAATCCAATCAGAGCTTGTGCTAACTATTTGAAGTTCAGTATTAGCTGGATTCAAACCAAAGGTAAAGCTGTTTTCCCCATCTAAGGTGGTAACACTTAATGTAAGGCTATCTTGTTCCGCTTCTAAATCATCTGCGAAAACTGAAAAATATTCATCTAATTTATAACTAAAGCCGGTAGGGTCGTTTGCCTTTATCAGTCCAGAAAAAATGAACAGTAGGCCAACTAGTATGCGCAATGTAGTTACAATGTACTTCATGACTTAAAGAAATTATTGAGTCTTATCAACGCAAAAATAGCATAGTTAAGCATATCGCTGAAGTTTGCATCTGTGCCTTCAGAAATCAAGGTGTTTCCATCCTTGTCTTCAATTTGTTTTATGCGCAGTATTTTCATTAAGATTAAGTCTGTAAATGTACTGACCCTCATTTCCCTCCAGGCTTCACCATAATCGTGATTCTTTTTGATCATTAGGTCTTTACATTCTTTAACCTTTTGCTCAAAAAGCGCAATTACCTCATCTTTATTCATTTCGACCTCTGTTGTATCGTCTAAGTCGAGTTGAATAAGTGCGATAATGCAATAATTGGCTATACCTATATACTCAGATTCTATGCTTTCACCTACTTTATTCTCTTGCTTTTCCTCTATGCTTCGTATACGCTGTGCCTTGATAAATATTTGGTCCGTAATAGAACTAGGTCTTAGAATGCGCCATGCCGTTCCATAGTCGTGTGTTTTCTTTTGAAAGATCTCTCGGCATAAGGCGACCGCCTTATCATATAATACTGGGGTATCTGCTTGCAAAACTCTTATTTTGCACAAAAATATTTTAAGTATACATACTAAAAAGAAGAATTGTCACTAAGCATTAACATAAAAGGCACAATCTTAGATTTTAGCATTCCGAGAGTAATGGGAATACTCAATGTTACTACCGATTCATTCTACGATGGAGGTAAGTATATTGATATTGATTCAGCATGTGCTAAGGCAGAGATTATGGTAAAGCAAGGTGCCAGTATTATAGATATTGGTGGCTATAGCTCTAGACCTGGTGCTTTAGATATAAGCGTTCAAGAGGAATTAGATAGAGTGATACCAGTAATTGAGCGTCTGAGTAAATCTGTAGATGCATTTTTTTCTGTAGATACCTTTAGATCTGATGTTGCCAAACAAGCTGTAGATGCAGGTGCACATTTAGTAAATGATATATCATCAGGTGATGATGATGAAGCAATGCTCAGTTATATAGCACAGCATGATATACCTTATATCGCAATGCATAAGCAGGGAAGTCCTCAAAATATGCAGGACAATCCGGAATATCGCGATGTGAGCACAGAGGTATATGAATATCTATTATCAAAAATCACGAGGCTACGTCAATTAGGGGCAAAAAATTTAATCATTGATCCAGGCTTCGGTTTTGGCAAGACCTTGGCTCATAATTATGAATTGCTTAACAACTTGCAGCTGCTCCAAGAACTAAATTGTCCCATTCTCTGCGGGGTTTCACGTAAATCTATGATCAATAAAGTGTTAAAAATAAAAGCTGCGGAAGCTTTAAATGGCACCAGTTTCTTGCATGCTTTCTGCTTGCAGGGTGGAGCGTCTATTTTGAGAGTTCACGATGTGAAAGAGGCAGTTGAATGCATTAAATTATGGCAGGCGGTTCAAGACAACCCATAAGTTATAATAGTTTTTAGTACTGCTTTAAATCTCTATTGAATGGCTAAGATCAACGCCTATTCAAAATAACTTAATCTTATATGTCTCTTAACATACACTTCATATAGTGGGCGAATCTTTGTGCCATACAAATTCAAAATAAGAATATTAACAAAATGAAAAAACTTTTAACACTTAGCTTACTACTGGCAATTAGCGCAGGTTTTGTTGGCTGTAAAGAAGACCCAATTGAAGACCAACCAACTCCAACTACAAACGCTGAGCTGCATTCAGGTGCAATTACAGCAGATGAAACATGGAGTGCCGAAAAAATTCACGAACTAGCGGGGAAAGTAGTTGTAGAATCAGGAGCTACCTTGACAATTCAAGAAGGTACTATTATTAAAGGAAGAACTGGGACAGGTTCTCTAGCAACTGCATTAATCGTTGCAAGAGGCGGTAAAATTATAGCAGAAGGTACAGCTGATAAGCCAATTATTTTTACTTCTGAGTTGGATAATATTGAAATCGGACAAAAATCTGGAACTAATTTAACTGAGACTGATCGAGAGAAATGGGGAGGTATTATCATTTTAGGTAAAGCACCAATTTCTGCTGAGAATGGAGATGTTGAAGCACAAATCGAGGGGATTCCTGCGGATGACGCTTTTGGTAGATTTGGAGGTTCTGATGCTTCAGATAATTCAGGAGTACTTACATACATTTCTATCCGACATGGAGGAGCACTTATTGGCGATGGAAATGAAATAAATGGATTGACACTAGGCGGTGTTGGAAACGGTACTGTAATCAATCATATAGAGGTAGTAGGAAACCTTGATGATGGCATTGAATGTTTTGGTGGAACTGTAAATATTTCAAATGCGCTAGTTGCCTTTCAAGGTGATGATGCAATTGATTTAGATATGAACTACAGCGGAACCATTAATAACTTTGTGATCATCCACGGTGGCGATACTGATGAAGGATTAGAAATAGATGGTCCAGAAGGTAGTACACATACTTCAGGCTTATTTACTTTATCAAATGGAACAATTAGAAGTGTAGATGGTGCCGGATCAGCTGGAGATTTCAAATCTAAAGCACAAGGAACAATTTCAAACTGTGTTTTTACAGGATATACTACATGGATTAAAGTAAGAGCAAATTTCGATGAAGACAATGCATGTGCAGTTAAATCAGATGCATGGAAATATCTAACCGATGCCTCAGCTAAATTGATTTTCAGCAATAATGAAATCCTTAATGGTCCTAGCGCTTTAGATGCTGTATTAAATGCATATACAGGCGTAAGTGCTTGTTCAGCATCACTTGACGCAGCTGCACAAACTGCGGCAGATGTTGCATTTAGCAATGGCGGTAACAGTCTAGTATCCACAGCTACAAAAGGAGCAGATGAATCAGAATTCTCTTCTTGGACTTGGGCTTCAATCAATGGAAAACTATAAAATTAAGAATAAATTAAACCTCAGCCTCCTAATGAAAATTAGGGGGCTTTCTCAGTGTAAAGAAATCATGAAAAGAATCTATTTATTATTAAACCTGTTTCTATTTGTAGGCATTGGAGTTGCTTGCGCTCAAACAGGAGTCGTTAGTGGAACACTAAGCGACAAGCAATCAAAAGAACCATTGATTGGAGCAATGATCAAGTGTGAGACCGCAATTGGTGGTGGCTACACAGATTATTTAGGAAACTTTACTATCACTTTACCAGCCGGAATTCACACCTTTACTATTAGCTACTTAGGAGTAAATCAGAAGGAAACTGGGATTAAAGTTATAGCTGGTGATACTACTAATTTTGACATTGCTTTTGGGGCAGCTACCCTTAATGCTATTAGCGGTTCAATTAATGTTGTTGCTTCTGCTTCATCAAAAACAGCGACCGCTTTACAAATGAAACAAAAGAAAGCAGTAAATATGCTAGATGGCGTTTCAGCACAGAGTTTCAAAAGAGCTGGAGCTAGTACTGCTGGGCAAGCAGTCGCTAGTGTGTCTGGAGTCTCGGTGCAAGGAGGAAAGCAGGTATTTGTGAGAGGTTTAGGAGATAGATATTCTAAAACTATTTTAAACTCTATGATTATTCCTGGATTGGATCCAGATAAAAACTCAGTGCAAATGGATGTATTTCCCTCTTCGCTTTTAGATAATATAGTAGTGTTTAAAACCTTTACACCTGATCTTCCTGCAGATTTTGCTGGAGGATTAGTCGACATGAACACCAAAGCTTTTCCTTCTAAAAGAAATCAGGAGTTTAGTTTCTCATTGAACTATAATCCAGCTATGCATTTTAAATCTGATTACATTTCTTATAAAGGAGGTAAATTGGATATGATAGGTTTTGATGATGGATCACGAGCATTGCCAATTAGCAAATCCTTAGATTTAACACATAGAGATTTTGACCCTAGCAGCAATAATCCTGAATTAACTAATGTTACCAAGAAGTTTTCTGCAACATTGGCTCCTCAGCAGATGTTAAATACACCGGATTTTGGATTTTCATATTCATTAGGAGATCATGTAGATAGAAATGATAGAAATTTCGGATATCATTTTACCTTGAATTACAGTAAAGCTACCGACTTTTACAGAGATGCCCAGTACGGAACATATATCAAAGCTGCAAATTCTGATGCGAACGAATTGCTACTTGACGCAGATGCAAATGGACCAGTAGCTGCTCAGAATGTAAGATGGAGCGCCTTGATAGGTGGAGCATATAAGTATAAAGGCAATAGCTATACAATTAGCCTTTTGCACTCGCAAAATGGTGAATCAAGAACTGCTCAACTTACGCAAGTTGACTACAGAGAAAACCCTTCAACTATTATAAAAAACAACTTAGAGTATACTCAACGCTCAGTAAGCAATTTGCTTTTTTCAGCTAAGCATGATTTGGCTGGTGAAAAGTGGCAAATTGAATGGAAAATATCTCCAACTCTTTCAGTGATTGATGAACCAGATATACGTTTAACTGCGTTTGAATATACTGACGACGAAACTCCAAGATATGAGATCAATGAAGGTGTAGGAGCAGTAGCCACAAGAACTTACAGAAATCTATTGGAGCAAAACTATAATGCAAAAATCGATATAACTCGAGAGTTTGTATTGGGCAATGAAGAAGTGCTCAAAATCAAATTTGGAGTGCTAGAAACTTACAAAGACCGTGATTTTGAGATATTAAATTACCAGTTTAGAATTCAACAAGAAAGCAAATTCACCTTTAGTGGAGATGCCAATGAGTTGCTGTCGGAAGAGTTAATATGGACACCAAATGCTGACCCGTCTAATGACAGTGGAGTGTATGTGAATGGTAATCCAGAACCGGCCAACACATATTCTGCTCAACAAAGTATAACAGGCGTTTATGTTATGAATGAATTACCAATAGGATCTCGTTTCAAAGCTATATATGGCTTGCGTGTTGAAAAAGCCATGAACTTCTATACCGGTACTAATCAGGCTGAGACAGTGGTTTATAATAGAGAAAAATTATTGGATGAAACCAACTTATTGCCTTCTGTTAATTTGATATTCAAATTAAAACCAGATATGAATTTGAGATCGTCTTTCAATCAGACCTTAGCCCGACCTTCTTTTAAAGAATTGTCAAACGCCCAAATAGTTGATAGAATTTCTGGTAGAACATTTCTGGGAAATGATTCTTTAGTTCAAACTTCAATTACAAATTACGATTTGAGATGGGAGAACTTCATCAAAGGTGGTCAAATGGTTTCTGTAAGTGCTTTTTACAAGCATTTCGAACGACCAATAGAATTGGTTGCATACAGTGCTAGTGCTCCTAACAATTTTCAACCGCGCAACGTTGGTTCTGCTGATGTATATGGCCTTGAAATGGAAATCAGGAAGAACATTGCAAGCTTTAATGATTCAGTAAGAAGATTTCAAACAGGATTAAATTTAACGATTGTACAATCGAGTGTAGAAATGACTGCAGGAGAATTTGCAGGGCGACAGTTGGCTGCTCGAGATGGTGAAACTATCGACACTAGAAGAGATATGGTGGGACAATCACCATATATATTTAATGGTTTTGTTAACTATATGAACTTGAATAGCGGTTTAGATTTGAGTTTAACATACAATGTTCAGGGGCCAAGATTGAGTATAGTTGGTGTATCTAGAAACCCGGATGTGTATGAGCTAGCATTTCACAGCATGAATTTAAGAGCAAGTAAGCCTATTGGCAAGAAACAGGCATGGAAGATGAGCCTAACGGCTAAAAACATATTAAATAGCTCAAGAGTACTTGTTTACAGATCTTTTGAAGCCGACGAAAAAGTATTTTCAAAATTGAGCCCTCAAAGAGAATTCTCAGTAGGCTTTACATATACATTTGAGTAGATTCTCAGATTCTTTACACTCCAAACCCGCAATAAAATGCGGGTTTTTTTTGTGAATTAATTATTTCATCGTAATATTGCGATATATAAATTAAGAGGATTGAGGATTTCCACCTACACTTAAGTTTCGGCGGACAGGGAGGATTGAGTGCAAGGAACGATAAAACGAAGAACTGAGGTTTGGAATTTGAAATTTAAATTTTGGAACTTTAATAAAATTATGGGAATAACGAAAACAGACATATATACCGACGCACAGAATGAATTGGCCACTATAGCCAAAGTTCTTGGTCATCCTGCCAGACTAGCTATAATTCAGCATTTAGCGAAAATCAACACCTGTATTTGTGGCGATTTAGTGCTGGAAATTGGCTTAGCTCAAGCTACTATATCGCAACATTTAAGAGAATTAAAAGAATTAAATTTAATTAAAGGTTCTATAGAAGGCACTAGTGTGTGCTACTGCCTCAACCACCAAGAGTGGAAGAGAGTGCAAGAACAATTTAGTCAATTATTTAACATCATTAACAAAGCAGAAAACTGCTGCTAAAACACAAAGAATTATGAAAACTTTTCCAAGAATGCACGTTTCACTATATGTGAGCAACATCCAACAAACTATTGAGTTTTACGAAAAACTATTTAATCAAACTGCCTCCAAAATAAAAGAAGCATATGCCAAATTTGAACTTGAGAGTCCTTCACTTATCATATCTTTTGTTGAGAACAGTGAAAGAGTTCAAAGCAATTTCGGTCACTTAGGAATACAAGTTGACAGCAAAGAGGAATTGGAAAATAGACTTGAGAGTATCCGCAATACCGGCTTGTCGATTCTAGAAGAAGAAGGAACTAATTGCTGTTTCGCTTTGCAAGATAAATTTTGGGTAACGGACCCAGATGGTGTTCAGTGGGAAGTATACTATTTTCACAAGGATGTAGAATTCAATGATCCGAAATATGAAAATCAGACCGCTGCCGCTTGCTGCACTCCGCCTGCAAAGAAAAAGTTAAACCTTGCTGAAATTACCAACTCCTGCTGCTAAAATGAGTGATACAAAGAAAATGGCGTTTTTTGAGCGCTATCTAACAGTCTGGGTTATTCTCTGCATCATAGGAGGAATAATCATTGGAAGTTTTGCTCGTGAATCCATGCAAACACTTGCAGATCTTAACTATTACGGTGTAAATCTGCCTGTGGCAATACTCATCTGGGCGATGATCTACCCCATGATGGTTCAAATCGACTTTTCGTCACTGGGCAATGTGAAGAAGAACAAAAAGGGGTTGGCTTTAACTGTATTTATAAACTGGCTGATTAAGCCTTTTACTATGGCTTTCTTTGCTTGGATTTTCTTTAAGAATATCTATTCAGCTTGGATTAGTCCAGAATTGGCTGATCAATATATAGCTGGAGCAATTCTATTAGGAGCCGCTCCATGTACAGCTATGGTCTTTGTCTGGTCCTATCTAACTAATGGCGATGCTAACTATACACTGGTTCAAGTTTCAGTTAACGACCTCATTATATTGATAGCATTCATTCCTATAGTGCAATTATTGCTGGGAATAACAGCAGTTAGTATACCTTTTGATGTGCTCTTTGCTTCTGTAATTATCTTCGTAGTTATACCCCTACTAGCTGGCTATTTAACTAATAAACTGCTTGTAAAGAGAAAAGGAGAAGAATGGTTTAGATCTAGATTCTTGCCTAAACTCAAACCCATTTCTATAATAGCACTACTGACCACCTTGGTATTGATTTTTGCATTTCAAGGAGATGTGATCATATCAAAACCAGCTGACATATTCCTTATTGCCATACCACTCACCATACAAACCTATATGATCTTTTTTATAGCTTGGTTTGTTGGACGAAAACTCAAATTGTCTCATGCCATTTGCGCACCTGCATCTATGATAGGAGCGAGCAATTTCTTTGAATTGGCAGTGGCTGTAGCTATTGCATTATTTGGACTTGATAGCGGCGCTGTCTTAGTTACCGTTGTCGGTGTACTGATTGAAGTGCCCGTAATGCTTTCACTAGTAAAATTAGCGAATAAATGGAAGTACTAATTAAAGACATTGATAAGCGCATTGAGGAGCTAAATTTGGGTTTAAACGCCCTATCAGATGAACGAAAACAGCAGTTGAATGAACTAGCCAAATTGGTTAAAGCGGGCTGCAAGCAATTAGTCTTTATCTGCACCCACAATTCAAGAAGAAGTCAGCTTGCCGAAATATGGTTCAATGCATTGTGCAATCATTACTCAAAAGATGCACTTGCCTTTTCAGGAGGAACAGAAGCCACCGCTTTTAACCCTAGAATGGTAAAAGCTTTAACAGACTATGGATTCTCAATTCATTCGTATAAAAGCACTGAAAACCCTACTTACTATCTAAACAGCCTTAAGCATAAGTATTTCTCTAAAGAATACAATCACAGTTACAATCCAGACGGTAATTTTATAGCGGTTATGGTTTGTTCAGATGCAGAGCAAAACTGCCCACTGGTTTTGGGTGCTAAACACAGGTTTGCACTCCAATACCTCGATCCCAAGGCATTTGACAATACCGCGCAGGAAGAAGAAGCTTATGCCAAGAAGGTTGTAGAAGTTGGAACAGAACTATTGTTTTTGATTAAGCTCCTTTAGCCTTTAACATTTGGAGAATATCTTCATCGCTCATTTCTATCATCCCAGATTCTAGAATGTTCTTAGCCTCAGCAGCTAATTCGTGATTGGGGTATTCATTGATGAAAGCCTCATAATAGTTTTTTGCTTTTTGAGGATCTTTGAGATAATCCCAAGCAATAAATCCGGCTCTGTACATCAAATTTGCTCTGTTGTCAGAACTTGGAAATTTAGCGATAGCACTGTCAAGAGAAGTCAGGGCTAATTCAAAACTACCTAAAGCTGTATAGGCTAAGGATAGACGCTCATAATCATTAGAACGAATGTCCTTACCGCCATCTATTTTAGCCTCATAGAAATTTAACAAAGTTCTCCACTGTTGTGGACTTGGAACATGATTATCGATGAGCAAATCACTCATGATATCAAAGGAGTCGTATTGTTGATTCTCACCGTAAATATTGGCAAGGGAATAATAGGCATTCCTTTGTCGCTCTTGACTATCACCTCTAGTTATGTACTCTAAGAACAGAGCTTTGCTTGAAGATTTGTCTTTTGAAAAGAAATAATACATAGCAGCGGCATATAGATAGTTATTTGCCATGGAGTCTTCGTACTTCAATCCGTACTCCTTATGCAATTCAGCAAGGGCAGCAAGACCTTCAGGAGTCCCTATGGTGTCTGATTGTTCCATATTCTTAATTTGCCTAAAAAGCTTTTCTTGTGGATTAGTACATGCGCTGACTAAAACAATTGAGAGTAGAATAATTACGTATTTTTTCATATTAGTATTGATTTGTTTGAAGCATTACCAGAGTACAAGCTCTTAAGCATTCTATTCCCGCCTCTGATGCCATGCTCTCTAATTCTTGATTTTCTGTTCCTGGGTTAAAGATAATTCTCTGCGGCTTTAAGTCTATCATTTTTTGATAATAGGGCATTTGCCATTTACTACTGATATATAATGTTATAGTATCAACTGCAATTTCGCTAGGCCATTCATTTAATATTGGCTGTCCAGCAACTGTACCTTTTTTAATGCCGTAAAGCACAATATCATGACCGTATTCACTTAGCATATGCGCTGCTCTATAGGCAAACCTATTGGGGTTAGGAGTTGCGCCTATTATCAAGGTGGTTTTATTTTGAGGCATAGCCCAAATAATTAAAAGGAGTAATTGATCTCAATTCC
>CBDUMX010000034.1:0-14062 GCA_965368435.1 uncultured bacterium | reverse complement strand
CATTAGAAAAAAGAAAAAATATGTCAGTACTTGTAGGTAAAAAAGCACCAAAATTTAATGCTCCAGCTGTAGTCAGAGGAGGCATAGTGGAAGACAACTTTTCATTGGAACAATTTGAAGGAAATAGCTATGTGATTTTCTTCTTCTACCCAAAGGATTTCACCTTTGTTTGTCCAACAGAATTACACGCTTTCCAAGCAAAATTAGATGAGTTTGAGAAAAGAGGATGTAAAATAGTTGCTTGTTCTACTGACACTGAACAATCTCATTGGGGATGGCTGCAGATGTCGAAAGAACAAGGAGGAATCAAAGGAATTACTTATCCATTAGTTGCAGATACTTCTAAAACTATTAGCATGAATTACGGTGTGTTGAATGGTGAATATGAATATACTGAAAATGGAGAAGTTACCAGCACTGCAAATATGATTGCTTACCGCGGACTTTTCTTAATTGATAAAAATGGAATTGTTAGACATCAAGTTGTTAACGATTTGCCATTGGGAAGAAGTGTGAATGAAGCACTGAGAATGCTCGACTCATTAATCCATAACGATACTTATGGAGAAGTTTGTCCAGCTGATTGGGCTGAAGGAAAATCTGCATTGATAGATACACACGAAGGTGTTGCAGATTACCTTTCAATGAACTAAAATAAATCAGTGAATTATATTAAAGTCTTTGTCGACCGGCAAAGACTTTTTTTTTGTACATATTTTGATAAACTGTACGTCTATCTCATACAAAGGTGTTGATAATCAGTGTCATATAAAATGTAGCATACATTTTGTGGTGAGTTAAATATGCTGAAATCTACCTTTGTTATTATCCTTTTACTAACTTGTTTTCTAAGCCAAGCTGCTAGAATAGACAGTGTGAGCATGTCCACAAATCAACCGGATTTACTAACACAGAATAGAATAGTACTTAACTTTAGAATATACTTAGACAATGGTAAAGTAAAACGGACTCAAAATTATGGAGACTACTTTATGTTTGACGATGTATGGGAGTGGGACAAGGTAAGATTGAGCTCAGACCAAGGCTATATTAGGAATGGTATAGTTGAAGTAAAAAGAGAGGCTATTCAAAGCAACGACTACTCATTAGATATCTATTTAAAAATTCAACATAAGGGTTCGTGGTACAGAGATACATTTAGAATTGAATTTCCTCAATTGATAGATTACACTATAAGTACAGATTCACTAATGCCATATACTTGGAACAGCTTTGCTATCAATGCTAATTTCAGCAATGGACAAAAATTTACGCTAAAGGAGAACTCCAATAGTTTCTTGGCTTGGACAGATTTTGAATTTAGCTCAGAGCAGCAAATAGTAGTTGATGGTAATAAACTCTATTTCACCCCAGATTCAAATGCGTCGACAGACATGCTTCATATTACTTCCACCTATTTGCCAAATATGAGCAAGAAGCAAAGCGCTTTGCCCGTTTACAAACTACAGCAAATTAGTATTTACCTAAATGGTCTTGACGGTGAAGACGGTCCCTCTGCAGATTACAGCAATGCTGCATGGCATGGTGGACATGCAGAAGATGGAGCTCATGTTGAGATAGTTCTTCGTCGCAATGAACGCTCTATTGACCTTATTCTCTATGTAGATAGTGTAGCTGAAATATATAGTTTAAAGCCCAACACCAAAGTTAAACTACACCTTCAGGGTGGAGACGGAGGCGATGGCGGTAATGGAGACTATTACAGCAGCGGAGGCGATGGTGGAGATGGGGGTAATGGTGGTACTGTCGTTATTATCTCCGATTTTGATATTAAATACTTATCTGAAATGTTCACTATAGATGTAAGTGGTGGTACAGCTGGCATAGGAGGTAAAACCAAAAGACCCTCTTACCTCAATCACGGAAAAAAAGGCAAGGAAGGCTTAGATGGGGAAATTCATTATCTCATACTCGGTAGAAAAGCAATGAATCTATTGTTTACAGATTACGGATTAAAATAGTTTGCATTTATAGTACTCGGCGTACATTTGTTCGATGCAAAAATTGATGCTGTGCATTCTTCTCGCATTAGTTGGATGTAAACACAAACCTTATCCGGATGAATCTATAAATATCTTTAGTGATCCTCAATTAGTTAAAATCTACGATTTACAAGATCAGAGAAAGACAATGGAGCTTATTCCATTTCTTAAAGCTAAGAAAGAAAGCCATCGTATTAAAGCAGCACTGGCATTTGCAAGCATACAAGCAGATACTGCAATTCCTTACCTAGTGCAAATGTTACTGGTAGATCAAAAAGAAGAAGCGCGAAGAGCTGCCGCATTGGCTCTTGGACAAATTGGCTCAAATAAAGCAGCAAGAGCACTTCGCGAAGCATTTGCTTCGGAAGTATCTAAAGAAAATCAACGAATAATTTTAGAATCCATAGGCCGATGCATTGATAGCACATCATTTAAATTTCTAAGTCAGTATGAACCCTATGAACAACCGTACAAATTGGGATGGCAATACGCTGTCTATAGAGCACTGAGATTGGGTTGGACGAATGACACCATAATAAACCGCGTCTTTTATTATCTAGAATCTGATAGCTCGGAAGAGCTGCAGATACTTTCTGCTAATTACTTATTTCTTGCGAATGCTAAAGGTCTGAAAATTGACAGCAATAAACTGATCAATCTTAAATCAATGGAGTTGTGTCCGGAAGCTCAAGCATGTGTTAATAGAATAGGCGTCAAGCCAGAAATAGATAAGCTTGCATTTAACCCAAAATGGCAATCGAATTTTGAAGCAAATCAAAACATCTATCAACGATCAGCCCTCATACAAAAGCTTACAGTTGATGATGGCTTGCAAAGCAGAATTTTTTTAAAAGAAGTTCTTAAAGAGCCTAGTAATCATGCTGTAGTGCGGGGTGCAGCACTGCAGAAACTCATAGATATTGAAAAGGCAAACAGTTTCTACCCGGAATTTTTCGGAGAGATTTTGCATTATGCTATTCAATCCAAAGAAATGGCGCTAGTAAGCTATGCGTGTTATGCACTGTCCGACTCAAGTCTTTACACATCTTGGCAGTTTGTGAGCGAAGAAGAATTGAGAAAGGCACAGCAAGTGCTGGAGCTGCCTCGACAATTAGAAACCTATCTCGACATAAGTAGGGCATTGGAAGCTAGAGGATTTCAAACTCAGAAGTATAAGGACAATTACGACCATAGAATAAATTGGGAGTTTGTAAAAAGCATTCCAGCAAATCAAAAAGTGGAGATTAAGACTTCAAAAGGCAATATCATTATTCAATGCTTTGTAAATGATGCTCCTGGCTCAGTTGCCAACTTCTTGCACTTAGTTGATAGTGGATTTTACAATGGTAAAAGTTTTCACCGCGTAGTAGACAATTTTGTGATTCAAGGAGGATGTCCAAGAGGGGATGGATGGGGAAGCCTCGATTGGTTACAGCGTTCTGAATTCTCAAATTACCAGCATTATACCGAAGGTACTGTTGGGCTTGCTTCAGCTGGAAAAGATACAGAGGGAGTCCAATGGTTTATTACCCATTGTTCAACTCCGTTCTTAACTGGAAGATATACCATATTCGCACGAGTAATTGAAGGTATGGATGTTGTCAATTCCATTGAAATCGGCGATGAAATAATAGATGTAAAGCGAATCAATGAACAAAGCAACTAGCCAATGGTTTTTCAATAAATGCTTCTAAAGCTCGCATGGCGTAACATATTTAGAAATAAAAAGAGAAGTCTTATTACCATCTCTTCGGTGACTTTCGCCGTTATCTGTGCAGTATTTATGAGATCACTGCAATTTGGTGCTTATGATAATATGATCGACAATGTGGTAGGATCATATATGGGATATATTCAAATTCATAAGAAAGGTTTCTATGAAGAGAAGAGCATTGATTTAGCGTATTATACCTCAGAAATTGATCAGATTGAAAACTCCAATGATATAGACCTGATTGCGCATAGAATAGAGGGTTTTGCATTGGCTTCTTTCGGAAATCAAGCCGTTCCGGCTGCAGTTTTAGGTCTCAATCCAAACATAGAAAAACAATTGATTGCTCTAGATACCAAAGTTGAATCTGGAAAGTATATCTCAAACTCCAACCAAGGCTTAATGCTCGGTAAAGGTTTAGCCAAATTGATGGATATTAAAATAGGTGATACCTTATCGCTGATCGGACAGGGATATCACGGATCTATAGCTGCAGGTAATTACCCTGTTTATGCCATTCTCGACCTCAAAACACCTGAATTGAACAAGCGCACGTTAATCATGAATTTCTCTTTAGCCCAAGATTTTTTTGCTATGCAGGATGTGGCAACAACAGCAGTGCTCGGATTGAAGGATAATGATTGGAAAAAGGTGCAAAAAGATATTTCAGCTCAATTAGACAGCACAGAATACGAAGTCTTAAATTGGCAAGAAATGCTGCCTGAAATGGTACAACTGATACGAGCCGATAGAGCAGGAGGTACCGTCGTGCTAATTATACTTTATTTGATTATCGCTTTTGGATTATTTGGCACTGTTTTGATGCTGCAAGAAGAACGCAGCTTTGAGTATGGAGTGCTCGTAGCTATTGGAATGCAGAAAAATAAACTATTCATGATTAGCCTCATCGAGACTTTAATAATGGCATTTATTGGTGTTATTGCAGGCATGGTCTTAGCTTTTCCTCTGGTGTTTTATTTTCACTTTAACCCCATCAAACTAGGTGGAGAAATTAAAGAAATAGCGGAGCGATTTGGCTTTGAAGCTGTATTGCCTACCTCTATAGACTATAGTATCGTTCTTAGCCATGCTTCAATAATATTCTTATTGGTATTAATAGTTAACACCTATAGCTATTGGAAAATTAAGCGACTTCAAACCGTAAAAGCAATGCGCCAATGATTCTAAAACTTGCATTTAGAAATATATGGAGAAATAGACTGAGAAGTTGGGTTGTGATTGCTGCAATAGCGATTGGAATTTGGGGTGGACTCTTAGTTATAAGCCTTGCTAATGGCTTAACAAACATGCGGCAAGAGAAGGCCATCAGCACCTATGTAAGTCATATTCAAATTCACGATAGCGCATATGTTGAAATTGGTGGTATTTCCAACACTATTAATTCGCCGACAACAATTCTTGAGAGACTAAATGAAGATAATAGGGTGGAGGCATTTGCACAGCGAACCAAAATAGAAGCCTATATACAATCAGCAGGGAGTAGTGGTGGTGTAATTCTGAACGGAGTTAATCCCGAGAAAGAAAAATCGCTAACCATTTTACATAAGCTGGGACAAACAGGAAATTTCTTGGAGGATTACAAACGCAAACCGCCAATAGTAATTGGCAATAAACTCGCTGAAAGTCTGGGTTTGAGCATAGGAAATAGTGTTCAATGTGCCTTCATAGATGTAAATGCCGTGCAGTACAATGCAGTGTTTAAGGTGGTTGATATTTATCAAAGCTCAAACTCATTATATGATCAAATTAACGCTTTTGTAAGAGCTGAAGATTTGAAGAATATGCTCCAAGCCAATATGGTGCATGAAATCGCCATTAAGCTGAAGGATCCTGATCAAGTTAGGGGATATAAACAAGAACTTCAGAGTGATTTTCATGATTTACATATTGCCAGTTGGAGAGAAATTGCGCCGGAACTGGGTTTTGCCGACAAAATGATGGATGTAGTAATGAGTTTATTCCTCATGATAATAATGTTCGCATTAGCTTTTGGAATAATAAATACTATGCTGATGGCAGTACTAGAGCGTCGCAAAGAATTAGGAATGTTGCTCTGCGTTGGTATGAATAAAAAATGGCTTTTTTGGATGATTGCAACTGAATCTATATTCTTAGCCTTGATATCTGCACCCATTGGCATTCTATTGAGTTATGCGACCATAAGCTATTTGCAAATACATGGAATAGATTTGTCTTTTGTCTCTGAAGGACTTAGAAGTGTTGGCCTCGATAGTATGTTGTACCCTATTATAAACCCTAACTACTATCTCTTTATCAGCGCTTTGGTTGTGGCAACAGCAATTCTATCTTGTCTTTACCCTGCATACAAAGCCCTCAAGTTAAACCCCATCGAAACCATAAGAACAGCAGCATGATTAAAATTGAAAACTTAAGCAAAGTATACGGTGAGAAAGAGTTGCAAGTAATTGCATTAAAAGACATTAATCTTGAGATACAGCCTGGTGAATTTACAGCCATCGTTGGTCCTTCTGGCAGCGGTAAAACAAGCTTATTGAATTGTATCGGGGGCTTAGACACACCAACTACTGGAAAGGTCTTTATCAAAGAAACCGATCTTTCAAGTTTATCAGAGAATGAGCTCATTGATTTTAGATTGCACAACATTGGATTTGTTTTTCAAAGCTATAATCTCATTCCAGTGCTTAGCGCATATGAGAATGTTGAGTTCCTTATGCTTTTGCAAGGCGAAGCTGAAAGCAAAAGATTGGAAAGATCGCTACATTTATTAGATGCTGTTGGGTTAAAAGATTTAAGCCATAAAAGACCTACACATATGAGTGGTGGACAACAACAAAGAGTTGCAGTGGCCAGAGCTCTTGCGTCAAATCCGAGCTTTGTATTGGCAGATGAACCAACTGCTAACTTAGATGCTCAATCAACAAGCAACTTATTGGATGTCATGCTCAAAATGAACTTAGAAGAGCAAGTAACATTTGTTTTTTCTACCCACGACCAAAGAGTAATCGACAGAGCAAGGAGAATTATAACCATAGAAGACGGTAAAGTAGCTGAGGATTATTTAGTGAAGAGAGAATAGATAGTAGAGAAAAGAGAATGGATAATAGAGAAAAGAGAATGGATAATAGGGAATAGAGAAAAGAGAATAGATAATAGAGAATAGTTAGTAGAGTGTATCTCATCACTATTGACTATTCATCTTACTCCCATCTCTCCTCACTGTTCTTTCATCTCTCATCTCCCTTCTCATTCGAAAATCGAAAAATTCTAATAGGCAAGGTCCAAGCTAGTAAGTAATAGCAATCGTCCTTTCAACCCGTCGTTCCACCTCCCTTCACTCTTCACCCTTCTCTTATATCTCATCTCTCGTCTTGCACACATTTGTTCACGTGTTCCTTCTAATTCAAAAATCGAATAATTCTAAACTCGAAAAACTCGAAAAACTCGAAAAATTCTTTAAGGTGAAATGTCAAGATTCAAGACTCAACCTCCATGATACAAGCTAGCAAGTAATAACATTCGTCCTACCGTCCCTTCACTCTTCACCCTTCTCTTATATCTCATCTCTTATATCTCATCTCTCATCACTCATCTCCCATCTCTCATCTCTCATCACTCATCTCCCTTCTCCCTTCTCCCTTCCCTCATCCCCCATCAATTTCCCAAGCCTCAAACAGATAAGCTCTAATGAGGTCGAAGTTGATGTCGGCAATACTGTAGAATTTTACAGTCCGAATGTATTTTCTATTGCCAACTTCTAGATAGTTAAGTTCATCGGCAAGTAAATGCCCCCTCGTAAATCCAAATTGAACTCCTGGAAAAGTGACATTGCCCCATGGAACGGATCCAGGCCAGATATAACATATGGATCTGTTGAAGCGGTAAAAGGGAACGTTATATGAGAGTTTTTCTTTGATCAGAGGAAGGCAGTCATAGATTAATTCTCTTAGGGCTAATAAAACTTCTTTTTCATCCTTTGGTAGAAACTCCAACAATTCCTCCAAATTTCTGAAACTGATGTTTTGCATTTTCCGCTTTACTTGCTTATCAGCCATTGAACAAATGTATATGATAATTGGATGCTATGTTTAAATGTTAAAGCAATCACATCTTTTTTGATATAACTATAAATCAATCAAATAAATGATAATTTTGTTCGTTCACTGTACATGCGAAACTTCCTTGTCATAGGCCTATTGTGTTATGCGTTAAGCAGCCAATCTCAAACTGGAGGGTCATCTTCCTTTAGTTTCGCATTAATTGAAAATAGCGCAAAACATACTGCTTTGGGCGGAGTAGCTATCACCAATTTAGATGGGGATCCTGCTATGGGATTTCAAAACCCTGCGCTAATCAATCCTGAAATGCACAATTCTGCCTCCTTGTCTTATGCAAATTACATCGCGGATCTAAACCATGGCTTTGCGAGCTATTCATACAGCTTTGATAGTCTTGGTAGCTTCCTTTTTAGCATGGGCTATTATGATTATGGTGAATTTGTTAGAACCAACGTCAACGGAGAAGTACTTGGCGTTTTTGATGCATCGGATTACACTTTTCAAGTAGGCTATAGCAGAGAATATACAGACAAAATAAGATATGGTGTAAATGCTAAATTCTTATACTCAGTATACGAAGCCTATGTAGCAACAGCTGGAGCTATTGATGCAGGTGCAGTCTATACCGATGATAAACTGAAATTATCAGCTGCTGTACTTATGAAAAATCTTGGATATCAATTTATAGCCTATTCTGAAAATGGATTGCACGAGCCTTTGCCTTTTGATATTCAGGCATCTATCAGTAAAAAACTCTTGCACAACCCTCTGAGATTCACCTTGACAGCTCACAATCTGCATATTTGGGATAATACCTATGTCAATGTCAATACCAGAAATAAAGAAATTGATTTAGAAACTGGGCAAATTAAAAATCAAACCATTGGTTTCGCTGACCGTCTAATGCGACATGTAATCTTTAATACCGAATTGGTCTTTTCAGATAACTTCCAACTTCGTATGGGATACAACCATCAGAGAAGAGCTGAGTTGTCGCCTGAGAACCGAAGAGCTATGACAGGTTTTAGCTGGGGATTTGGTATTGGAATTAAAAAATTCTACTTGAGTTACGGCAGCGCAGGTTATTTCCCAGGTATTTCTTCTCACTATTTTTCTGTACACAGAAACCTCTCAAATTTCAAGAGTTCTAAAAAATAAGTTCATTTTATTTCTAAATTAAAATTTATTAATAAGTTTGAGCTCATTGCCTGACAAAATCATAATAGCTATTGACGGACATTCGAGCTGCGGTAAAGGAACCCTTGCGAAGAATATTGCTAAGGAATTAGACTATATATTCATAGACAGCGGAGCTATGTATAGAGCAGTGACCTTATACTTATTACAGGAAAACATTGATCTTAATGAAGTGAAAGAGGATCCAGCATTACTGGGTAATATTCACATAGATTTCAAACTAGATAAGGATAAACGCTTCTATGAGACTTACTTAAATGGCATTAATGTCGAAAAGCAAATTCGCGATATGGAAGTCTCTAAACTAGTAAGTAAGGTCAGCGCGATTCCTGAAGTTCGTAGATTTCTTGTTGCCAAACAACAAGCTATGGGTGCTGAAAAAGGCGTGGTAATGGATGGTCGCGACATAGGCACTGTTGTTTTTCCTGAAGCTGAATTAAAAATATTCATGACAGCCTCTGCTGAGATTCGAGCAAAGCGCAGATTTGAAGAGCTTCAGAAAAAAGGAATTCACGTGCAATTCCAAGAAGTATTGCACAATATCAAAGAAAGAGATTACCTCGACTCTCACCGCGAAGCTAGTCCCTTGAAAAAAGCCGAAGATGCAATTACCCTCGACAATAGTTCTATGACAAAAAAAGAGCAAGCTAGATTAGCTTTGCAATGGGCTAAAGGTATATTGGCTCTGAGCTAGTATGAAAAAGCAACTCACTTTTCTTTACATCCTCTATTTTGTACTTTTTGTTTTTCTATTATTTCTCAATGTAGATAGAATACCTCTGGTTTGGTTTGATGAGGTAATGGGCTTAGACCCAGCAGTCAACCTTATTTTTAAAGATGGCTTTCACAGCAAGATCTGGCCACAGACCGGTGCCGACCAACACTTTATGGCTTACCTGCCAATGCGCTTTGTGTTTCACAGCATACATTTACTAATACTTCCTTTTGAAGTTGCCTGGATGAGAGTTCCATGGTTGATTTATTTCTTAATTGCTGCATTTGTTCTCCTAAAATCTGCTAAACATTATAGTGCACATTGGCTAATTGCCTTTTTTGTATGCTTCCTCTTCATTAATGATAAAACTGTTTTTGAAGTAGCTAGGTCTATGCGCCTCGACTCAATCTCAATGCTATTCATTGCTTTATGTCTATACAATTACATCAAAGAGCGATATGTATTACAAGCTCTATTTGCAACAGTTCTGATATTCATTCATCCCAACCTATGGGTAGTTGCTTTGTTTATGTTCTTCGACGCCTCTTTTAAAGTAAATAGAGAAAAATCTATACAGCAATTCATGCCAAATGCATTGTGGTTAATGCCAATTCTAAGCTTTGCTCTGTTCTTTATCAGTATATCCTTTGATTTTAATGCACTTTACGTTCAACTCTTTGAGCACGGATCAGAACACACTGCTGAAGGCGGTTTGTCTTCAAGACTTTACAATCACTTCATAGCCCGATTTTGGCCGTATTATAATACTCAGCCCTATTTGCCACTTTTGATCTATGCAGCCTTGTTCAGATCTGCATACAGAATCATTCGAAAAGAATGTAGCAGCCTAGATCTTATAGTTGTATTGACCCACCTATATTGGATTCTACTGCTCGCGCCATTTTATAGATATAATGCGGTATTAGTTCTCATTAGCATATTTAGTTTGCTTCCGTTACTTACTCAATTAAAACTGAATAGAACTTCCTATGCCGTTATTCTGCTGTTCTTAATGATTCACCCGCTGAATGTCTTGGCAAGGCATTCTGTGGCTTTGCTACAAAGAGAAGAGAGAAACCCGCAACCGCTTGTAGATTGGTTGCAAACGGAAATAGGGGATAAAAAAGCAATTATTATGGGTCACGATCTTGCCTATTATGCCGTGGCTAAGAGTCGCAGTGTCGACTATATGATGTTCAATCTAAATCATGATAAGTTTGATTTGAATGATTATAATGCATTTTACATTCTAACTAATGAGCAATTGCCTATAAAGACTACATCTGCTCCAAAAGTGTATTCTACCTCAATAGTGAATTTACATCATAAACTAGACTACAGATTGCGGCGCATTCCAACCTATCGATCTATGTATTTATATGAAGTGCGAGACAGCAATCAGTACTTGCAGATTAAAGAATACCTAGATGATGCTAATTATAGTGTAAACAGAGATTAATTATCTGATAATAGTTACAGTACCTCTTTGGTAATGAGCAGATCTGTCCCAACCAGTATACTTCACTATCCAAACATAAACATTGCTGTTTTTAAGACCATTATCTTTATAGATGCCATTCCATTCTGCGTTTTTATCAGTAGTCTCAAAGACTTTTTCACCCCAGCGATTGTAAATGCTTAATTCAAAGTCAAGAACAAAGACATCTGACCATCCAAAAGCGTCGTTTAGATTGTCATTATTAGCCGTAAATGCATTTGGAACAAAAACTAATGGTGGCTGAATAAGGTAAATATCATTACTTCTACTAGTGGCATCTTGGCTACCAGCAGCCTCATAGGCAATAACACTATACCAATATCCTCCCCAATCATAATCAAGGTCGCCATCAATATAAGTTCTTGTGCTTTGATCAACTCTAACTATAGGTCTTAAACTTCCTGTATCCGTTGATCGAAGTAATTCGTATTCATGCACTCCAGCGGCCCAATCAATATAATCATCCCAATTCAAATCGAACTCAAAAGGAAGGCTTTCTCCTCTAATGACTATAGAACATCCAATATTGCTTTTGGCACTAAGGTGTCCGCAGTCATCACTTACTCTGATTTGATAGCAATACGAGATATCGTTCACATTTACATCAGAGTCGTAATAGTACAAACTATCTATATCGTGAACAATGGTTAAGAATTCTGTTTCGCTGCCATCGCGCTTTGATTTGTAGATTTCATAATGACCAAAATCATCTTCTGTTGATCTTAACCACTCTATTCTTAGGCGTTCGCCTTCTACGGTAACAGTCTTGAGATAAGTAGGTTCTACTGGTATCTCATGTTCTTTCACACTGCTCAAATCATAAGATTTTGGTCCAACAAGATCACAGATATTAACTACCTCAAGATAGTAAGTGTAATTTCTATTTCTAGGGTTAACCACATCTGCATCAGTATAAGTTCCTGCATTTTGGCTCGTATAAGTGTTTAAGAGTGTTTTATTGCCGCTCGGATCAATTCTATACAATCTCATCTCTTTAAAGAACTTAGACACCGCTGTTGCTTCCCATTCTATTTTGAGCGCATCCTTGTCCAAGAAATTCAAACAAACTACTCCAGGTGGTGGAAGGAGAGGAGGGGGTTGAATTACGATTTTGAACAGCGAACTACTGTCTTTTGCCGCAGGACAACCAACATCCAAACTGTAAACAGGAAAGCTTAATGTATCTCCAATATTTTCACACCCAGGGGAATAAACGAAGTGAGCAGTTAATCTGCTTACACCACTGTACTTATCTTGTTTAGAAATAAAGTTATCATCTACGTCAGCGCTGTAGTCTACCCAAGCATGTAAAGTATCATCGTCGGGATCAGTAATGGTATAGGCAAATGAAATAGTATCTGTTGCGTATACTTTGTATATTTCTTCTTTTAATTCAGGTTTTCTGTTTAGATTTCCAAAAGCTAATTTAAATGATGCATTACTGCATCTTGGACTTAAATTTTGTTCTGCAAATGCTCCGGGACTAGTTGGAAAATCACTGACCTGAGAGTTTTGTCCATCAGAAGAAGGAGGACAACTACTGCATACGCTTTGATAAATAACTCCTTTTTTATCAAATCTACTTGTTCCGCCGTCGACGTGGTCATCCGTTCTGTCACCACCAAAGTATGTACCGTACACTAGGTCTTTAAAATCTTTTCTGAAGACGATTAGATGAAAGTCATTGCCATCTGTTGTTGTGTCAATAGCGTCGTGGGTTAAAGGCATATCTTTAAGTTTAGCTTGTGGGCCAACATAAAGACTTCCTCCCCAACCGGAAACAAATATTTTATCACATTCATCTACTAAAAAAGCATTGATAGTAATATCTGGAACGTTTTTGCCACTACCATAAACAGTAGAAAGCAAAACAGAACTCAGGTCAGCATTAAATTTACTTACGAATTGCCCGCTTCTGCTGTTTTGATAGACAGTACCTTTGGTTGGCATTCCTCCATCCGACTGACCAACCACGAATATGTTTCCATATTTGTCAATTTCTAAAGATAGTATTTGGTCGTAGCGTTCTGTGCCATAATAGGCTGATTGTATAATGGATGAACCATCAGCCTTTATCTTCGACACAAAACCATCTGTTCTTCCGCCACTATAGGCTTCGCCAAAACTACCATCAGTTTTGCTTAAATTAGTGCTCGCCGTACCACCACTGATGTATAAATCACCATTGGCAGCAATATCAACACTGTAGATAGCATCATCCTTACTTCCCCCAAAATAACTTGCCCATAAAAGCTCGTCGATATTAGCTGAGAAACATGCGAGCACACCATCTTGGCCGCCACCGCTGCCGCCTTGAAATGCATTCTTCGTCGGGAAGTTGCTAGATGCAGTTGTACTGGCAATATAAATGAGGTTATTAGTGCCAATGTTCACCTCACCTCTAAAATCATCGGCATAAAAGTATTTTGTTGCGTTACTTTGATTCAATCCATCATTGGCGCTACCGCCCAAGAAGGTAGAACCTATTAGACCTGATCCGTCTTCGGTTAGCTTCACTAGAATTAAATCTGTTCCGCTGCTTTTGATGGGCTGAGGTGGATCCGCACCTAAGGGAAAATCGAATGAATACGTCGTTCCAAAAATTATGAGATTATCATTTCTATCAACTACCAAACTGTGTGGGTACTCATCATCATTACCACCCAAATAAGTCGCATAAAGCAGAGTGGCACCAGTTGAGTCGTATTTACTTATCGTAATATCACATGCCAAATTAGCAGGTTCTCTTCCTTGGCCTTGATTAAATGTAACATCAAATGCCCCAGTAGTTACGGGGTATCTGCCATTGGGAATCAATGCACTCGGCCCAGAGGCAATACCGCCAGCGTATAAATTTCCTCTACTGTCATAGGTTGCAGT
>CBDUMX010000033.1:0-14140 GCA_965368435.1 uncultured bacterium | reverse complement strand
AAAGGCAGTATTATTATCAATTTTTCATCAAAAGATCACTTGAGAGAAATATTAGCCAAGCTAGATTAGCGTTATTTGCATATGCGACTTGCTAAACTGCTTTTCTGTGTCTTTTGCGTATCTAGTGCATTTGCACAATACAATGCTTATAAGCCGATTTTAATTCAGGAATATGAACTGCAAGCAAGGGATAGTGGTGAGCGAAAGCCCTTAACAAGGCCTCAAAAAGCTACTCTATTATCTGCAGTGATACCGGGGGCTGGACAGATTTACAATGGCAAATATTGGAAAGCGGGAGTGGTTTATGCAGGAGCTGCTGGATTAATTTATATGTTCAAATCAAATACTGATAGTATGAATTATTTTCAAGAAGCCTATAAGTATAGACTAGATGGTGATTCAAATACTATAGATACACGATATGCTTTCCTCAGCGACGCTGCTGTGAAGACATATAGAGACTATCACAGAAGGTTACGAGATATTTCAATTCTTGGTTTTATAGGTTTGTACGCAATTCAAATAATTGATGCAAATGTTGATGCTCACCTCTATGAGTTCAAAGTGAATGAAGATCTCAGCTTAAAAGTTGAACCTAAGATAGTTCCCTCTTTTGCTAATCAAGCATCATTTAATGGATTAAAACTTAGCATTAGGTTTTAGCGATTCAACTGCATTCTTACATTTGCAACAAATAATTGTAATGAAGAATATTTCAGTAATAGGATCAGGCACCATGGGTAATGGTATTGCACATGTCTTTGCACAAAACGGATACAAGGTTTCATTAATCGACATAAATGAAGATGCTTTAAAAAGAGCTTTAGCTACTATAGAGAAGAATCTCGATAGAATGCTTAGTAAAGAGCGCATCACAGAGGAAGTGAAAAACAGCACTCTAGCTAATATTTCTAGCTTTACTTCATTAGCAGATGGCGTTAAAAACGCTGACCTTGTGGTGGAAGCAGCAACGGAAAACAAAGAATTAAAATTCAAGATCTTTAAAGATATAGATGCAAACGCTCCAGCGCATTGCATACTTTCTTCAAATACTTCTTCAATTTCTATCACTGAATTAGCTGCCAACACTTCTCGTCCAGATAAAGTGATTGGAATGCATTTCATGAACCCAGTTCCTGTTATGAAATTGGTAGAGGTTATAAATGGTTACAATACATCAGAAGAAGTGAGCACAACCATTATTGAGTTGTCAAAGAAGATAGGAAAAGTTCCAGCCATGGCCAATGACTATCCAGGTTTTATTGCAAATAGAATTCTGATGCCTATGATCAATGAAGCTATTTGGACTCTACATGAAGGGGTAGGACAGGTTGAAGAAATAGATACGGTTATGAAGCTTGGGATGGCTCACCCCATGGGACCTTTGCAACTAGCTGACTTTATAGGTTTAGATGTCTGTTTAGCAATTTTAAACGTCTTACATGATGGCTTTGGTAACCCAAAATACGCCCCATGTCCTTTATTGGTCAATATGGTAAACGCAGGCAAAAAAGGCGTGAAATCAGGTGAAGGTTTTTACATATGGAATCACGGCACTAAAGATTTAATCGTTAGTTCAAGCTTTAAATAGCATATTTTATCTATTTCTTGGCTTCGCGTAGGCATAAGATTATAAATCTTAGTTAATTTGTTCTATGCGAAATATTTTGTTATTCATAACAGGCTTCTTAGCATTGGGAGCCATTGGTCAGGATAAAATGCTCACCTTGAATGATGCAATTATCAATTTTTCTTTATATCCATCTTCAATCTATCAGCAGCAATGGGTGCCAGGCACTGAGCTAATTTCTATGCTTGAAATCACTGACGACAAGCAACAATTGATAGCATTTGTAGATGCTAAAACTGCCGAAAAATCAGAATTAAAAATTTCATTGGCTGATATAAATTTCGCATTGACAAATGCTAAAAAAGACACTATGACGCGCTTGCCATATCCCAATTGGATTGATGCTGAAAATTTCGGATTTCCACATAATGGAGAATTCTTAATGTATAATATCAATAAAAAATCTGTTAAGAAGCGTTTTGCAATGGATGCCACGGCAAAAGAAGTGGTATACACCGATGCATTTACGGGCTACGCTGGAGTTATTGAAAATGGCTTTGCTTATGAAGTAAACAACAGATATGGTCACGTTAAAAGTCCAAATGAAGGAATAGTTATTGGGCAATCAGTTCACAGAAATGAGTTCGGTATTACCAATGGATTATTTTTATCTCCAGATGGCTCAAAACTCGCCTATTACTATATGGATGAGCGTATGGTTACCCAATATCCCCTATACAATTTGAGTGGTACACCAGCAACTGCAGATCAACTTAGGTATCCAACTGCTGGAAAGACAAGTCATGAAGTAAGTGTAAGAGTAAAAACTATTGGTGGGTCTGAAGCTGATATCCAACTAAATGTCAGTGGAGCTGCTGATCAGTATTTAACAAATATAAGTTGGACACCCGATAATAAATATATCCTAATAGCCGTGGTTAATCGCGAACAGAATCATATGTGGTTAAATAAATACGACGCGGTCACAGGGGCTTATTTGCAGACCTTATTTGAAGAAAAACATGAAAAATATGTAGAGCCAGAACATCCTGCTCATTTTGTAAACAACAAGCAATTTATATGGTGGAGTGAACGAGATGGATACAACCATCTATATCTTTATAATAGTGATGGAAGCTTGGCGAAGCAGCTGACAAAAGGAGAGTGGATAGTAACTGATTTTCACGGCATGAGTGAGAATGGAAAGCAGGTTTTTATCAGTGGAACAAAAGACAGCCCATTAGAGAGACATTTATATTGTGTTGATGTTGAATCTGGTAAAATAAAGAAACTCACCAGCGGAAGCGGTGTACACAACATCATAGCATCTCCAAATTTGAAGATGTTCATAGATAATTTTTCTTCACCTGCGGTTCCAAGAAAAATTACAGTCATTAATTCCGAAGGTAAGGATCTAAGCACATTGCATATTGCTGAAAACCCATTAGCTGACTATAAGCCGGTGGAAATGGAAATCGGCCGCATTAAAGGAATAGGTGGTGAAGATTTGTACTATCGCGTTTTTAAACCTGCAGATTTTGATTCTAAAAAGAAATACCCAGCTATCGTATATTTATATAATGGACCTCACCTTCAACTAATTACCAATTCTTGGAATGGCGGTGCTAATCATTGGTTTAATTATATGGCGCAACAAGGATTTGTGGTTTACAGCATAGATGGCCGTGGGAGCGCCAATAGAGGATTGGCATTTGAGAATGCAATTTTTAGACATGCAGGTCTTGCTGAAATGGAAGACCAACTTATGGGTCTACAATGGCTAAAATCACAATCTTATGTGGACTCATCTAGGGTTGGCATACACGGTTGGAGTTATGGAGGTTATATGACTATTAGCCTCATGACTAGAACTCCTGGGAGATATAAAGTGGGTGTAGCTGGTGGACCAGTAATTGATTGGAAATTGTACGAAGTGATGTACACTGAGCGCTATATGGATACTCCCGAGGAAAATCCTGAAGGATACCAGGCAACTGATTTAAAGAATTACGTTAAGAATCTCGAAGGCAAATTACTAGTAATACATGGTGCCCAAGACAATGTGGTGCTTTGGGAGCACAGCTTAGAATATTTGGAGACTGCTATTAAAAAAGGTGTTCAACTAGATTATTTTGTCTATCCGCATCACGAACACAATGTTCGTGGTGTTGATAGAGTTCATCTATATACTAAAATTAGCCAATATTTCTTAGATAATCTCTAGACCTAGGGTTTAACTAATTTTAGATATTCAACGGTTCTATTTGCTTTGGTTACCTGCAAATAGTATATCCCTGAATCAAAATATTTCGTATCTATGGTGTAGAAATTGGATCCAACATCTCCATATATAAGTTTGCCACTTATATCATAAAGCTGCACCTCAAATTCTCGTTCATCCTTAATGTTTAAGTAAAAGTTGAAAGGATTTGGACTAACTGTGACGGAATTCTTAGTGCTGAGTAAGCTTTCTACATTCAGACTCATGAGTTCTTCAATATTTTCTTTTTTATCAATATAACTCAATATAAAATATTGATAATCATAAAGTTCTGTAGTAAAACTATAATACTCCATTTGATTATCTCCTCTTGCATCAAAGCTTAAAACGGACTCGAAGTGGCCATCTTTTTCTGCTTTCAGTTCATATGCAAGTATGGAGGGATCTTCCATCAATTCAAATTCTACAAATAATAAATGATCGAGAATTTCCGCATTTAGCCATACTTCACCTACCGAGAGATAAGAGGTCCACACACATCCGTCGAAATAAGATCCAGGAATTGTAGGGTATACACCGGGATTAGCGCCTTGAGCTGGCCTATAAATATCACAACCAGAACCACCAGAACCAAAACTTAAGCCCGAAGACCCATTACCATTGATACAACTAGCTCCAGTGTAAAAAGTTATATAGCTTATAGGTGTCGCTGTGTCACCATACATAAATACATACCTCACGGCATTATTGAAATCTAAACATCCATAGACTTGTAGCCAAACGTCGTAATACCCATTAAATGAGGTTTCACAAAGAATAGTGTCTCCAACATCTATTATTATAGTGTCACCAGAACCTGGAACATAGCCACAAGACCAGTTGGTTGGGTCATCCCAATCACCATCGCCCAATGTTGAACAATTCCCAGCTAAAACAAGCTGTGAAAAAAACATGCAAATACCTATTAGAGTAATTTTAAAGTAGTTAGTCATCTCTGAAAACGTATTAGGTTAAACTTAGTAGTACTACAAATATAATAGAAAAAAAATGAATAAAATGCAATAAAGTCATCAGAAATATGGTTTTTTGACAACTAGAAGAACTGTAAATGAGAAATATTAGAACACTATTTACCCTATTATTAACCTTTGTTTTTAGCGGAATTTTAATAGCACAAACGGAAGAAGAAGTTTCAACTTTTTTTTCAGATAGCGACACCCTGGAATTGTATGGAGAGTCTTTTTCTGGATTGCAAATGCTTGATTCAGTGGTAGGTAAGCACAGTATATTTATAACAGGTGAAAATCATACCTATACTGAAAGCAATGCCAGACTATGGCTCAAAATGATAAAATATCTTCACAAAAATGCTGGGGTTAGAAATATCATGTTTGAATATGGTTATTCCTATGGCTGGCTGGTAAATGAATACTTGCAAACTGGTGACAGTGTACTGTTTAATTCCATTAAAAACTTCGCATATATTGAGTATAGCAATGCAATTAAGGATTTGAGAAAGTTTAATGAATCTTTAGATAGCAGTGAAAAAATATATCTATGCGCTATTGATATTGAACGAGGTATATATCCAATTGCAAAATTGTTGAACCACCTAATTCCAGAAGAATATGAAGCTCATGATTCTATAATTCTACATTTAGAAAGTATCGCAAGTCTTTCTTCCTACAATGACCAAAAACTAGAAGAACAGGAGGAAAGTGCTTTAAATTATGTGTCGTTTAACTTTCTAAGCAATCCAACTTTGAATCTTGTGCAGGAAAACTTTATGAAGTTTGAAGATGAGTATAAGGCAGTATTAGGAGATAACTTTGATCTATTCAAAACAGTAATCATTGAAAAGTATAATGCCAGAAAACTATGGTATAAATACGATAATGAGAAGGCGGTTCAGCAATACGTATACAGAGAAAACTATATGCACCAACGCTTTTTAATAGAAAGAGCTGAACATCCAGGGAATTGGTTTGGTCAATTTGGAAGATGCCATACAACCCAAACTAAGGTCAATTCTAACTCTTGTGATTGGTATATGTTTAAATCCTTGGCCAATCGTATAAAAAACACCAAAGGAGGAGAGCTTGAGAAGGAAGTACTTACCATCAGTATAATGTATGAAAATGATAGAAGTATGGGGGTTGAAAAGGAAGAATATGAAGATCTTTACGACAAGTACTTTGAAAGCGTGCCAGAATCTAGCATAGTGCTGTTTGATATCAAGCAAGATACATTGATAGACAGCGTTTATGGTCCAGACTTTAACTATGTTTTCTTAAATACAAATACTAAAAAAGGCGAAGTGTATGAGTCGTATTTCGACTATTATGATTATGCATTCAACTTTGAAACCAAATTCAAATTTACAGGCGCTTATTTGATCAAATCATTCAATTTTGGAAATTTAAATACCGCATTAAGTGATGCCAGTATTAATACTTTTGATGAATCTGTAGAGGCCTGGGAAATAAGCTTTATCACAGGAAGTGGTGAAACTGGAAATACCAGATTGTATACTGGTTCCACTTTTGGTTGGTATCCTAAAATGTCAGTTGAAGCACAAGACGAATCCATTTCTTATGATTTTTCAGGTTTCTATGTGAAAAATATTGTGTTGTTTAACTTAACACCTGGCCTAGGCTTTGTTGATATATTTCCTGGTCTTGGATATGGATACGAGCGTTTAAAATTAGTTGCTAGAGAGAATACAACATCATCAAGCAATTTGGGTACAGGAAACCTTGGGGAATACAAATCAACTCCTTATTTTAATCCAGCTTTTGTTGGCGACGCTTTAATGATTGTTGATTTAAACCTTGGACCAGTTACTTTGGGTGTGCAGTATGGCTACACATTTGATTTTTCTAAGACACAATGGAAAACAGATGGAGAATTGCTAAATGAGTCGCCAAGCACTTCTCTCAGCAATAGCTCTATGGGTGTAAGATTAGGATTCAACTTCTAGAAGTATAATATCTTCTATAAGGTCATCGCACTGCGATTGCAGCTTAACGATTTTTTCTTGAACTAGGGAAACTGAATTACCTATGCGACCAATTTCTTCATGAGAGAGTATCTTACTATTTAGAAGTTTCTGCTCTAGAGCTGATTTTTCGGCGCTTAGCTCATCAATCTGCTTCTCAAGTACTTTTAACTGTTGATTGAGCTGCTTGAGTTCTTTTTCCTCTTTGCTTATTACAGTTTTGTTCTTTTGCGTAGATTTAGTTTTTTCAACTTTGGTAGGTGAAGGGCTAGCAGACTTTTCAATTTCTGTTTGCTTAATGTGATATTCTTCAAATGTTCCAGGGTACATTTTAACATCCTCATTTTCTATCCACCAAATTTTATTGGCCAATTTTTGGATGAAGTATCTGTTGTGAGATACAAATATTAATGTGCCTTCATAGCGCGCTAAAGCGTCAATTAGCAGTTCAATAGAGTCAATATCCAAATGGTTAGTTGGCTCATCCAGTAGAAGGAAGTTTGCTTCGGAAACCAGTGTTTTTGCCAGAGCTACTCTTGCTTTTTCACCCCCAGATAGCACTTTTATTTGCTTGAAGACGTCATCCCCACTGAAGAGAAAGCAACCGAGTACAGCCCTTAATTCTGTATCGGTTTTCTTTGGGTCAGCGTGCTTAAGCTCTTCTAATATCTCAGATTTGAGATCTAAACTTTCTAACTGATGTTGAGCATAGAAGGATGGCTGCACATTGTGCCCTTCTTTCCTTTTGCCTTTAAAGCTTTCAGCATTGGCTATTATTCTTAAAAAGGTAGATTTACCAGTACCATTGGCTCCGATGAGTGCTATTTTGTCGCCTCGCTCTATCTCTATGTCTACTCCGTTGAATAAGTTTTTGTCGCCAAAGCTTTTCTCTATACCTTCAAGTTCCATCACAACTTTACCAGATTTTTGAGCTACTTTGAAATCTATATTAATTCTGGAGTTGTCCTGAGGGATTTCTTCAATAGTATCTAATTTGTCTAGCATCTTAATTCTACTCTGCACAGCTTTTGCTTTAGAGGCTTTAGCTTTAAACCTATTGATAAACTTTTCTTGGTCTTTTATATACTGCTTTTGATTTTCAATTTTTCGCTCTAATAAGCTATCTCTTTCAACTTTGGCCTTTAAAAAGAAGTCGTAATTACCTTCCCAAAGGTACAATTGAGAATTGCTTAGCTCCGCCGTTTTATTGGTTAGTTTATTGAGGAATTCTCTGTCGTGAGAAACAATAACAACACTACCTGGATAACCGTTTAAATAGCCTTCAAGCCATTCAATAGAAGGTAAATCAAGGTGGTTAGTTGGCTCATCCATCAACATAATATCCGGTTGTTCTAGCAGCATTCTTGCCAGAATAACTCTCATTCTCCAACCACCAGAAAACTCCTTTAGAGGTCTATTAAGCTCAGCAGTTTTGAATCCAAGACCTTCTAGTATTTCAGCGGTCCGACTTTCCATAGTATAACCATCTAGGCGAGCAAAATCTTCCTGTAAATCTGCAAGTCTTTGAATATTCTCATCGCTGTGATCAGTTTCTATGGTCAATAGCAAGTCGTCAATTTGAGATTGAATTTCCAGTTGTTCTGAGAAGGCCATCATGGCAGTATCTAAAACAGATTTCGATCCATCTTCACTAATCATGTCTTGGCTCAAATAGCCAATTCGCATGCCTCCTTGTTTATTGAGATTTCCTTCGCGGATCTCATACTTCCCAATAATCAGCTTTAAAAGCGTTGATTTGCCAGCACCATTCTTGCCAACTAGGGCAATTCGCTCGCGTGGTTTGATAAACCAATCTATATTTTTAAACAGATAGTGGCCACCAAATTCAAATGATATATTCTGTAAATGCAGCAATGCTCTAATCCAATTCGTGACCCATTTTTGCCTTTTTGGTATTCAGATAGTCCAAATTATGGGGGTTGGGATTAACTAATAGAGGAACATTCTCAACTATTTCTAATCCATAGCCAATAAGTCCAGAGCGTTTTTTAGGATTGTTAGACATCAAACGTATTTTACGTACTCCAAGATCTCGAATGATTTGTGCACCCACTCCGTAATCTCTTTCATCCATTTTAAATCCTAGTTGCAGATTAGCCTCTACTGTATCCAGTCCTTCTTCCTGAAGTTTATACGCTTTTAGTTTATTCATAAGGCCAATTCCTCGACCTTCTTGATTCATATAAACTATTACACCTTTGCCTTCTTTCTCTATAGTTTTCATAGCTTGGTGCAGCTGCTCTCCACAATCACATCTACATGAGCCGAAGATATCACCGGTCATGCACGATGAGTGCACTCGAACCAATACTGGTTCATTAATGTCCCATTCGCCTTTCACCAAAGCTAAATGGTCTCTGCCATTGCTAGTTTGTTTGTACGCTACTAAGTTGAAATCGCCGAAATCTGTTGGCATATTCACTGTAATTTGCTTTTCGATTAAGCTCTCATTAGCTAGTCTATAAGTAATTAGATCAGCAATGGATACGATTTTCATATCGAATTTTTTAGCAACCTTGATTAAATCTGGAAGACGAGCCATCGTTCCATCTTCGTTCATAATCTCAACTATACAACCAGCAGGTTTAAATCCAGCAAGGCGAGCTAAGTCAATTGAAGCTTCCGTATGACCTGCACGTCTTAAAACACCAGCAGTTTTAGCCTTAAGAGGAAAAATATGACCTGGTTTGCCGAGTTCTTCCGCTTTGGTATCTTCATTAACTAAGGCTTGTATGGTTTTAGAACGATCTGCAACGCTTATACCAGTGGTTGTACCATGACCAATAAGATCTACAGATACAGTAAATGGAGTCTCAAATTGTGCGGTGTTTTTACCTACCATTAACTCTAAGTTTAAATGCTCACAACGCTCCTCTGTTAAGGGTACACAGATTAAACCGCGACCTTCTCTGGCCATGAAGTTAACCATTTCTGGTGTCATGTTTTCAGCTGCCGTGACAAAATCACCTTCGTTTTCTCGGTCTTCATCATCTACTACTATGACCATTTTACCAGCTTTTATTTCTGATATGGCCTCTTCTATGGTATTCAATTGGATGTCTTTCACAATATTTGGCAAAGGTTGATTAAAATTTATAAAATAACTCAGAATAGGCCTTAAAGTTTTAAGTACTGCTTAGTTTTGTTCAAAATTTTACTTTGAATATTCTTTTTCTAGCAAATAGATTCCCATATCCGCCATTCAGAGGCGATAAATTAAAGATATTCAATCTAACCAAGAGACTATCTGAGAAGCACAATTTAATACTTCTGAGTTTTTACGAAAACCGAAATGAATTAGATGATCTCAAAGAGCTACAGCCATATTTTACTGAAATAGAACTGGTTTACCTGCCAAAATGGAAATCTATACTAAATTGTATACCTGCATTATTCAGCTCGATGCCTTTGCAAATGGCTTATTTCAAAAGCCGCAAAATGCACAGGATGCTTCGGAAAGTGATTAATAATCATTCCATTGACATTGTTCATACACAGCATTTGCGAATGTCGCAATACACGGCTAAACTCGATATGCCGAAGGTTTTAGATCTACCCGATGCCTTTTCGCTTTATTGGAAAAGACGCAGAGACACGGATAGAAAATGGTACTTCAAAATAATTGACAAGCTTGAAATAAGCAGATTGGTTAAAGCTGAGAAAATAATAAACCACTATAATCTTTGCTTGGTATGTTCAGAAGAAGACAAGCGATATTTAGAGAAAGTTCATAAGTCAGATGACATAGACCTTCTTTTGAACGGTGTAGATTTGTCGACCTTTGATGTGGGAGAAGGTCACGATTATACAATTGATGATTCAATACTGTTTACAGGCAATATGGACTATGCTCCAAATGTTGATGCAGTGGTCTATTTTTCAAAGAATATTCTGCCCATTTTACTTGAACAAAGACCGAGTTTACAATTTGTGATAGCGGGTCAAAGACCGGTTAATGCGGTACAGCAATTGGCATCAGAAAACATTAAAATCACTGGTTTTATTCCTCAATTACAGGATATATATAAGGAATCTGCAGTTCTTGTTGCGCCTTTAAGGTTTGGGGCTGGCACCCAGAATAAGGTTTTGGAGGCTATGGCAATGGGGTTACCAGTGGTTTGCACCAATATAGGTTTTGAAGGATTGCAAATTGAAAGCGGTGAAGGCGCTCTACTCGCAAAGAACGATAAACAGTTTGTACAACACGTCCTTAATCTCTTGGAATCTAAAGACTTACGCGAGAGAGTAGGTCTAAAAGGAGTACAAATTGCCGAGAATAAATTTAGTTGGGATGTAGTTTCAAAGAATCTAGAAACTCATTTTCAGTCGGTATTGAATAAGTAGTTCATAATGACTTTATTTGCTTTGAATGACAGACTTTCTGACTGATATGCCTGCCTGGCTAAGTATAGTACCTCCACTTATTGCAATAATTTGTGCTCTTGTATTTAGAGAAGTACTAAGCGCTCTCATTTTAAGTGTAATATCTGGTGGCATCATAATAGCCTACTATGAAGGTGGTTTTGTGGGCAGTTTTGGTGGATTATTAAGTCCGATAGACTACATTGTTGAAGCTGTAAGTCCATCTAATGGCGATAGTGGGCATATATCGGTAATTCTCTTTTCGCTCTTGATAGGAGGGATGGTTTCTCTAATTACTGCAAATGGCAGTATGAATGCATTGGTAAATAAAATAGCTAAGAGAGCTACCTCTAAGCGCAGAGGCCAGTTTGTGACTTGGCTAATGGGTTTAATAATTTTCTTCGATGATTTTGCCAATACTATGGTAGTTGGGAACACCATGAGACCTTTGACAGATAAATTGAAAATCTCCAGAGAGAAGCTGGCATATATAGTAGATTCAACAGCAGCGCCTATTGCTGCTATGGCTCTAGTTACTACGTGGATAGGAGCAGAACTGCAATTTATTAGTGATGGGGTAAAAGGTCTAACTGATTTTCCTACTGATGTAAGTGCATATACTATATTTTTAGGATCCCTCAAGTATTCTTTTTATCCTGTATTAACATTGGCTTTTATCTTGATCATTATAATTACAAAGAAAGATTTTGGCCCTATGCTAGAAGCAGAGCAAAATATCAAGGAACCTATAGCAAGCAAGGAAACTCAACAGCATGAAGGTAAAATTTGGAAAGGCGTTCTTCCAATTGTTATTATGCTATTAGCTACCATTTTAGGCTTGTTCTACACCGGTTATGATGCAAGCATTTTAGGAATTTCAGATTTGAGCTTTACTAAAAAAATAGCCTTAATCATAGGGGCTGCTGATTCTTATAAGGCACTTCTCTGGGCGTCTTATGCGTCTCTTGCTATTGCATTAGTAACTTCTATACCCCAAATGGGTTTAGAGTCGAGTGTAGAGTCTATAGTGTCTGGTTTCAAAAAAATGTTACCAGCAGTGATCATTTTAATATTAGCATGGAGTTTGGCTGGGGTTACAGAAAGAATGCATACAGCGGATTTTATTAGTCAATCTGTGCTTGGTCATGTCTCACCGGTTATTTTACCTATGCTGACATTCATAGTTGCAGCTATTGTTGCATTTTCAACAGGATCGAGTTGGGGCACTATGGCTATATTGTATCCGGTAATAATTGCATCTTCTTGGGCCTTGGGTCGAGAAGCGGGCTTAGATACAGCCTCTAACTATGCTATATTATTGAATGTCATTTCTTGTGTATTGGTTGGTTCCGTTTTAGGTGATCATTGCTCACCAATTTCTGATACTACCATTTTAAGCAGTCTAGCATCAGAATGTGATCACTTAGCACACGTCCGTACCCAAATGCCTTATGCCTTGGTGGTAGGACTAGTGTCAGTGAGTATGGGTACATTGATGAGTTCTCTGGGTGTGCCAGTTTGGCTATGTTTTGTAGCTTCTTTGTCAATACTATACGGCATAGTCTCATATTTTGGTAAAACAAGCCAATAAACTGAGGCTGTATGCGTTACAAACGTATCTTCGCAGCTGCTGATGGGAACGGTATTAAAGGACAGAAACAAAAACATCAAATCTACTGCATCGCGTTACTCGCTACTTGTAGTGACTGCTGCTGTGATTGGAATTGGTCTTTTATTGTTTCAAGCTTTTAGCGTTTACACCGGTAAATCATTTAGACCCTTTAATTTCGATATTGGTACATTGTGGAATGCAGATGATAACTCACAAGTCAATCTGCCTATTCAAGAAGAAGATATTGTTATACAGGTTATATCACAATCAAATAACTTGTCTGAAGTGGCTATACCGAGTACACCTATAGATCTATCTAGGTTTGCTACTCCAATGAAGGCTAAAGAAGCCAAATTTGTTGAAGCAGACGCAGTAGCTAGACCAAGCAAAAGTTTTGATTTGCAATCTACTTCGCTTAACAGGATAGACCTTTTGAGCATTCCACTTCACAAGACTAGTGAGTTTGCTTTTAAGTATATGCAGCAATTGGAGAATGATTATCTAATCAACCCTAATATGCAGTCACAAAAAGGAAAGTGGTTTTACGGATTTAGCTTCGCTCCAAGCATAAACTACAGAACCTTTGCTTATAGAGACGGAAATATAGCTGGAGTTGCCCAAAGCGGTAATACAAGGTATACTTATGGTATGACCGAGACCTATAGAAACCAGTCTGATAAGGCTATTTCAAGCTATTATACTGGTATAGATTTTGGATTTAATATCAACTCACACCTTTCTGTACATTCAGGTTTATATTACAGTGTATATGGTGAAAGTATCTTGGTAAATAAGATAAATGAAGACAATCCTAATTATGAGGATGCCAGCTTTATTGGTCAAGTGCCTATTTATAGTTCACCTGACAATGCAGAGCAGGGTCCGGTCTTAGATTATGAGAATAGGTACTCTTATATTGAGGTACCAATTGTATTTAATTGCATTGTAAAAAGCACAAACAAACTTGATATCTCTTTACAATTGGGTGCTTATTTTCAAAAGCTGGATCACGTAAATGCTTTGGTATATGATTTTGAAACCGATTACTATTATTGGTTGCCACAAAATGATGTTGAAGTGTATAGAGATTATGGTTTTGGAACTATGGCAGGCTTAAGCATTAGCCAGTTTATAAGTAAATCTGTAGAGATTTTTGTTAACCCACAATTTAAAATGAACCACGCTTCAACCTATGATGATTCCTATAGCGTAGTCCAAAAACAGTATTCTTCGGGTTTGCGTATTGGCCTGCGTCAGCACATTATTCAGTACTAACCAAAATTCAATAGCATTTGAGTTAATCCTTTAGCGCAATAACATATCTTTGCGCCCAATGAAAACAGTCTATATAGTATC
>CBDUMX010000032.1:0-14210 GCA_965368435.1 uncultured bacterium | reverse complement strand
CGAATAGTTCAGTAAAAACTATCATTCATTGTATATTGCTCGATTTTTATAGAGCGTAAAACAGAATGAAAGTCGAAGACAGTTCTTCATATAGATTAATCTTTAGCATTAGCAAACACCCTTACCTAGGGTCAGTAGTTGAGCCTTATGTTATAGAGCTAACTTCGCAAAAAACCCTGTCATTGACATATCAAAAGTTGTTTTCTGGAAATGCCAGTTATTACAGCAAGCTGTCTCAACAGGATTTGGCCCTAATTAAACTTTTGGATCCAATTATGGTTGAAAATCTGATCAAGAGATTTTCACCTCAACAGCGTATTCGTCCAAAAGAATATTTCCATAAGCATTTTGATAAGGATTTATTCAAACAAGTGATCAGGCCTTATATGGAAATGGCCATAGTCAGACTCCTTAAAAATCTCGATCCGAATAAACATCTCTTATACAGGGCCGATGAAATCAATCCTGCGGCAGAACGCATTGAAATTACTCAAGAGTTTTCTAAAGTATTGTTTCACTTTAGGAGGAATGAGTTTGGCACTAAATACTTTGCCACCATAAGGTATAATGATGAACGAGTACCTTTCATGAAACTAGGGGCATTGCTTATGTCGAACCAACCTGCATTTCTCGTGGTTCAAAATAAACTTCTGCGCTTTTACGACTTTGTGGAGGGGAATAAGCTGGCAGTCTTTCTAAACAGAAAATATGTTTTGGTTAAGCCGGAACAAGAGAAAGAGTACTTTGAGAATTTTGTAAAAAAGCACCTAGAAAGATCTCCAGTATACGCTGAAGGTATTAATATCAAATTAGCGCAATTTCAGGCAAGCGCTCAACTGCATTTGTCCAATCACAACAATGAATTTGTCTTATTGTTAAAGTTTAAATATGGTCCATATGTCTTTGACTATCACCCTACAAAGAATGAGCATGTTCATTTGGAATGGTTAGATGAGGAAGCAGTATTCACTAAAGTGAGAATCTCAAAACAATGGGAGAAAAAGAAAGAATTTGAATTGAAAGAGCTAGGTCTTAAGCATCAGTTCGACAATGTTTTTACAGCTGAGGAATCAAACATTCAAAAAACCATATCTTGGATTTCGCGCAATAAAAAACTATTAGAAGAAAAAGAGTTCATTATAGAAAGTGATCTTAAAAAGAAATATGCCCTCGACAGTGGAAACATACATTATACCGTTAGCGACAAACAGGATTGGTTTGATCTCAATATTGAGATAACTATCGGCGAATTCAAGATTCCATTTAAAAAGTTTCTTCCCTTTATAAAGAAAGGCGAAGACGAATATTTGCTTCCTAACGGACATGTATTCTTGATTCCTGAGGAATGGTTTGCTTTGGGAGAAAAATTGTTGTTCAGCAAAGTGGATGGCAGTCAATTCAAAGTGCCGAAGTTTCAGCTCGACATATTAGATCATATTAAGTCTAATACCATCAAAGATCACCTCAACCAAATTAAAAGTATAAAGGAAGAAAGCGTAAGTAAAAACTTCAAAGGCAAGTTGAGACCTTACCAATTGGAAGGACTCAGTTGGCTAATGTTTCTTCATCACAATCGATTTGGAGGAATCTTAGCAGATGATATGGGTTTGGGAAAAACCATACAAACCTTAGCTTATCTACAAAAAATTAAAGATGAATATAAATCAAGCGAAGAATCTAAATTTCCATCGCTTTTAGTTGCGCCAACCTCATTATTATTTAACTGGTTTCAGGAGGTTGGGCAGTTTACACCAAAACTCAAAGTGCACATACACGCTGGTTCTAGCAGAGAAAAAACTGCAGTTAATTTAAATAAGTACGATTTAGTAATCACTAGCTATGGCTTAATAAGAAATGATTTTGCATTGTTTGAAGAAATGCAATTCAATGTTATTATACTCGATGAAAGTCAGCACATAAAGAACCAATCTGCTAAATCCACGCAACTCATCAATAAACTCAATTCGGTGCACAGGCTATGCTTAACTGGAACCCCTATTGAAAACAGCATAAAGGATTTATGGAGTCAAATGAACTTCTTAAACAAAGGCCTTTTGAAAAGTGCCAAGCAATTTGAGTCAGAATATGTAAGACCAATTGAAAAGCAACAGGATAAAAGCAAGACACTCAAACTTCAGGAGTTGGTAAAACCATTTGTACTTCGAAGAACAAAGTTGCAAGTGGCCAAAGATTTACCTGATCTAACTGAAAAAACTATTTTCTGTGAAATGAGCAGCGAGCAAAAAACGCGCTATGAAGAAATTAAGTCTGAATACAGAAATAACTTGCTACAAATTGTTGAAGAACAAGGCCTGGAAAAATCAAAACTGTCGATTTTGCAGGGCTTGACGAAATTAAGACAATTGGCAAGTCACCCTCGTCTCGTTGATCCTGATTATACAGGTGATTCAGGAAAGCACAACAGCCTGCTTGAACATATTAAAACTGCAATAGAAGAAGGTCACCGAATTCTCGTTTTCTCTCAATTCGTGAGTTACTTGGAAATACTAGAACGAGATATAGTTAAACTGAAAATCCCTTATTTGAAACTCACAGGTTCCACTCCCGCTGCAGAGCGAAAGAAGAATGTAAATACATTTCAAAAAAGCAATGAGCATCCAATATTTCTTATTTCATTAAAAGCAGGTGGAGTAGGTCTGAATTTAACTGAAGCTGATTATGTTTTTATAGCGGATCCCTGGTGGAACCCGGCAGCTGAGGCTCAGGCGAGAGATAGAACTCATAGAATTGGACAAAAGAATAAAGTTATTTCATATAAGTTTATCAGCACCGATACGGTTGAAGAGAAAATCATTAAAATGCAGAATAGGAAGAAGGTATACGCAACCGATATTATTCAAATAGAAGAAAATGTAATCAAGAACCTAAAAGCACAAGATTTGAAGAGTTTATTCGCTTAACCTTTAAAGCCTTTTTTGCTTCTGATCTAAGCCGGCTTTTTTGCTTTTATTCTTTAATTTGCGAGCAAATTACTTTTTTATATGGCCGGACACAGTAAATGGGCAAATATTAAACACAGAAAAGCCGCACAGGACGCAAAACGCTCTAAGGTGTGGACTAGAATTATCAAGGAATTGACTATTGCCTCGCGTGATGGTGGTCCAGATGTTGATACGAATCCAGCATTGCGCTTAGCAGTGCAGAACGCCAAGGGCGCGAATATGCCAAAGGAAACCATGGAACGAGCCATTAAAAAAGGTTCAGGTGAGGGTGCGGATCAGCTCCAAGAAGTGACCTATGAAGGATATGCCCCGCATGGAATTGCCATTTTTGTAGAGGCCACAACTGATAATCTAAATAGAACCGTTGCCAATGTCAGAGCTATCTTTAACAAATTCGACGGTAGCCTTGGAACAAATGGCTCTTTGAGTTTTATATTCACTCAAAAAGGTGTCTTTACTATAAACAATGCTGCATTGGAAGGTAAAGATCCAGAAGAAATGGAACTCGAGTTTATTGATGGAGGAGCGGAAGAAGTAGAGAGAGATGAAGACATAACAATTATTACTACTTCATTTGAAGACTACGGTGCTATGCAACAGAAACTTGCTGAACTTAATATAGAAGTAGCTTCAACGGAGCTTCAAAGAATCCCAAATACTACAACGGAATTGGATATTGAATCAGCAAGAAAAGTAATGACTGTGATTGAGCGATTTGAAGACGATGACGATGTTCAGGCAGTATATCACAATCTAGAAATGACAGAAGAATTAATGAATTCACTATAATATGGAAAGAAGGGAAAAGCTCGCAGCTAAACTTGCAGAATCAAAGCTAGGCGGAGGCGTTAAAAGAATAGAATCTCAGCATGCTAAAGGCAAACTGACAGCAAGGGAGCGGCTAGACCTTTTGCTAGATAGAAACTCATTTGAGGAAATTGGAGCGTTGGTAAAGCACCGCAGTACTGATTTCGGACTTGATAAACAGCATTACCCTGGTGACGGCGTAGTTACAGGTTATGGAACCGTGCACGGCAGACTGGTCTACGTGTTTTCACAAGATTTTACAGTCTTTGGGGGTTCATTATCAGAGACCCACGCAGAAAAAATATGCAAACTAATGGATCTTGCTATGAAGAACGGAGCACCAGTAATTGGTCTCAATGACAGTGGCGGCGCGCGTATTCAGGAAGGAGTAGTGTCTCTGGGTGGTTACGCAGATATTTTTTATAGAAATACAAGAGCTTCGGGAGTGATTCCTCAAATTTCTGCTATAATGGGACCATGCGCTGGAGGTGCAGTATATTCTCCTGCAATCACGGATTTCATCCTCATGGTTGAGGATACTTCATATATGTTTGTTACAGGCCCCAATGTGGTAAAAACGGTAACCAATGAGGAGGTGAGCTCAGAAGATCTCGGCGGTGCTTCTGTGCATTCTTCTAAATCAGGGGTGGCGCATTTAACGGCCAGCAATGATGCTGAATGCATTGAAAACATCAAGAAATTGCTTTCATACATGCCGCAAAATTGCGAGGATACTACACCTGACCTCCCATATGAATTGGATGATGAAACTAGAGCCGAACTGCAAAACATTGTGCCTGAGAATCCAAATCAACCCTATGACATAAGAGATGTTATTCACGGAGTTATAGATAAGGAGTCATTTTACGAAATACACGAAAATTTTGCACCAAATATAGTAGTGGGTTTTGCTCGTTTAGCTGGTAGAAGTATTGGTATTGTTGCCAATCAACCTGCTTATCTGGCGGGCGTTTTAGATGTGCACTCATCGCAAAAAGGAGCGCGTTTTGTGCGTTTTTGCGACTGTTTTAATATCCCACTTCTAGTTTTTGAAGATGTCCCTGGCTTTCTACCCGGAACAGATCAAGAATGGAATGCAATCATAACAAATGGAGCGAAATTGCTTTATGCTTTTAGTGAAGCAACAGTGCCTAGAATTACAGTGATTACTAGAAAAGCATATGGAGGTGCTTATGATGTTATGAATAGTAAGCATATTGGAGCGGACATGAATTACGCTTGGCCTTCAGCCGAGATTGCAGTAATGGGCGCCAAAGGTGCTGCTGAAATTATCTTCAGAAAGGAGATTTCAGAAGCCAAGGATAAAGATAAAGCTCTGAGTGATAAAGAAGCAGAATATGCTGCAATTTTTGCAAACCCTTATAGAGCAGCTGAACGAGGTTTTATAGATGAGGTAATTTATCCTGAGACTACAAGAACAAAATTGATCAAGGCCTTTAAGATGTTGGAAAACAAAGTTGATCTATTGCCAAGAAAAAAACACGGTAATATTCCATTGTAGAAATGGAATATTCAGATTACGATTTAATTATTGTTGGTGCTGGTCCAGTAGGAGCAGTTGTAGCTGAGCGCTCTGCACGCCTTTACGGTTATAAATCTTTGATTATTGAGAAAAGAGATCATATAGCTGGAAATTGCTATGATTCATTTACAGAACAAGGGGTTCAAATTCACAACTATGGTCCCCATTACTTTAGAACCAACAATAATGAAGTAGTAGAGTATCTGTCGCAGTTCACGGATTGGATAGAGGGTAACTATATCGTAAAAAGTCAAGTAAAGGGAGAGCTTTATCCCTTTCCAATTAATTTAGAAACACTAGAGAAGTTTTTTAATCTATCTGATTTGGATAAAGATAGCGCAGAAGCATTGCTTGAAGAGAAGCGGATATATTATGCAGACCCTCAAAACTCAGAAGAGTTTGTTTTAAATAGAGTGGGAAAGGAATTATATGAAGCTTTCTATTTGTCATACACCAAAAAACAATGGAATAAACATCCTAGAGATTTAGACGCTAGTGTCTGTGGCAGAATTCCTATCAAACTGAATAGAGACCCTTACTATGTTGAGGCTGATTTTAGAAAAATACCAAAGGAAGGCTATACCAAAATGTTTGATAGAATTTTAGATCATCCTTTAATTGATGTAAAACTCTCACAGGACTATTTTGAGATAAAAGACAAACTAGTACCAAAGATCGCAACGGTATATACTGGGCCAATAGATAAGTTTTATGCTTATAGATATGGCAAATTAGAATGGAGATCTCTTCGATTTGAGTTTGAACATTTCGAGCAAAACTTTAAACAAGAATGCGTGCAGATCAATTATCCAAACGACTATGACTATACACGCAGTGTTGAAATTAAACATGTAAGCAAACAAGAGCATCCCCATACTGTTGTTTGTAAGGAATTCCCTCAAGATATAGGTGACCCTTACTATCCTGTTCCAAATAAGGAGAACCGAGAACGCTATATTCAGTATAAAGAATTAGCAGAGAAGGAACAAAAAATAATCTTTGTTGGTCGGCTTGCAGAATACACATACATCAATACTGATGAGGCTATTGCAAAAGCATTGAAGGTTGCAGAAAAGCTCATTAATTTGTCATAATGAAAAAAGATTGTAAGCTTAGATATCAAAAAAACTAGCTTCGCAGTTACAACTTAAAATGAAAGTTAAGGTCACATTATATGTTTTACTGCTGCTAGGGAGCGTAATTCTAATGATTAATGCGTGTAAACACCTTCCTGAGACTCCACTAATAACTGAAGAAACGGAAGATCCCGACAGATTTAACAATATACCATGTAGCGATGATACCATTTATTTTCAGAATGATATTTTGCCTTTAATTAGCTCTTATTGTGCGTATTCTGGTTGCCACGATGCCAACTCTCATCAAGATGGAGTAGTGCTAGATAATTATCAGAATATCATGGAGCACGGCAAGATTGAAAAAGGAGATCCATTTGATAGCGAGCTTTATGATGTAATAAGGGAGAGTGATCCAGATAAAGTAATGCCGCCACCGCCCAATAGTCCATTGACTACTGATCAAATTGTGTTAATCAAGAAATGGATTCAACAAGGTGCTAAAAACAATGGCTGCGGTTTTTGCGATACGGTAGATATTGCGTATTCAACTCATGTAGTTGATGTTTTAGATAAAAATTGCAATGCTTGCCATATTACAGCTATAGCTGAAGGTGGAGTAATCTTAGATACCTATGCAGGGGTGAAAAAAGAAGTGGACAATGGCAGATTAAGTGCCGCTATAAATCACCAAGTTGGAGTTAAAAAAATGCCGCCTTCTGGTATTAAAATTTCAGACTGTGATATTAAGAAAATTGAACTTTGGATAAGCGATGGAGCACCGAATAATTAAAAACATTTGCCTCATATTATTTGTTGTTTTTGTTGCGAGTTTGAACGCTTGTTATTACGATGTTGAAGAAGAGCTTTATGCGGCTAGTGATTGTGATTCAACCAATGTCCGATACTCAGTTGAAATCACTGAGATATTGACTAATAACGGATGTTTAACTTGCCATAGCGATTTGGCTACATTAGACCTGAATGGCTATGCCGATTTGAAGGTTTATGTAGATAATGGGGCACTATTAGGAAGTTTAAACCACGATCCTGCTTATAGACCTATGCCTGATAATAGTCCCAAGATTAGTGCTTGTGATTTAAATAGAATAGAAAAATGGGTCCGAGAAGGAGCCTTAGATAATTAATTATGAAAAAAACAGTAATCTTAATTTTGGTTTTAGTTTTAGCAGCTGGTGCCTACTATGGTTATAGTCTGTATAATAAAGAGCACATTAATGTAGCAGAAACTGAAGCGAGCTTTAGCTTTTCAGCAGCGGAACTTTTCGAAGTATTCATCAGCGATGAAGAGGCGGCAAATGTTAAATACACAGATCAAATTATTGAATGCAATGGAACTGTATATCAATTGGATTTGAGCAATGAAGCCAATCCGCAAGTTGTGCTTGAAGCCAACGGCGACAATGGTTATATCCGTTGTGGTTTTAAACCAGAAGTGCTAGAATCTGTTAAGAATATTAAGAGTGGCGATAAGATCAAGCTTAAAGGAGAATGTAAAGGAATTAATTCTGCTGAAGGCTTAGATTTGTTGGCTGATATCGACGTTGTCTTATCAAATTGCATAATTATTGAATAATACATATCATGAACAAAAAATACATCTACATTTTGGCTTTACCTATTCTATCATTATTAGCATTTACTAATCATGGTGGAGGGATTTGGAAATCTAACACAGGTAATATTAATTTCTTTAGCCATACTTCAGTTGAAGACATTGAAGCCAACAATCATAAAGTAAAAACTGCTTTTGATGCTAATACTGGCAAATTGCAGTTTAGTGCATTGATCAAAGACTTTGAATTTGAGAAAGCTTTAATGCAAGAACATTTCAATGAGAACTATATGGAAAGCACTAAATACCCAAAAGCGACCTTTGATGGTACTATTGAGAACATTGGTGCGATAAAATTCGATAAAGACGGCACATATACTTCAGATATTACTGGTAAATTAACCATTAAGGATGTCACTAAAGACATTACTACTAAAGCAACATTTGTTGTAGCAGGAGAAAAGGTGAATGCTAAATCTGTTATTCAAGTTAATCCAGAAGACTACAATATCACAATTCCTAAGGTTGTTAGCGGTAAAATATCAAGAGATATTAAAGTGAGTATTGATGTTGACTATGTGCATCAGCACTAGTTGAAGCTGACTATATAAATGCGACTGCTCAGCATATTTCTGTTTTTTCTTTTATCAGCACAAGTCTATGCCCAAGGTTTAGACCTTCTATCTGATGATGAAGAAGATACAGAAGAAATAATTGAGTATGCCACAGCCACATTTAAAACCAATAGAGTTATCAATGGTCATAGCATTGAAACAGTAGCAAAACGAGAGTTTGATTTTAAGATTTCTCATCGTTTTGGATTCTTAAATACTGGTGCTTATGATTTCTTTGGACTCGATCAAGCCACTTTGAGAATCGGTGGTGATTTTGGTATTACAGATCGCCTCAATGTGGGTATTGGCAGAAGCAATGTAGACAAAACCTACGATGGCTTTGTGAAATACAAGTTTTTGCGTCAAAGCAGCGGTGCCAAGAATATGCCAATCAGTGCTGTAGCCATAAGCCATATGGGAATAACTACCTTAAGATGGACGGATCCCAATAGAACAAATTATGCTAGCAGCAGATTGCACTATACACATCAACTGTTACTCGCTAGAAAGTTTAATGAAAGCTTTAGTCTTCAATTGAGTCCAACCCTTGTACATAAAAACTTGATTGATTCATTAAAGTACAGCAATGACATATTTGCAATGGGAATTGGACTTCGTCAAAAACTCAGCAAAAGAGTAACACTGAATTTGGAATATTTTTATGTCTTTGAAAATCAGATACCTGATGAGAATACCAATTCACTTTCTCTTGGATTTGATGTGGAAACTGGAGGTCATGTATTCCAGTTATTCTTTACGAATGCGGCAGCAGCATTTGAAAAAGCCTTTATAACCGACACCAAAGGTGATTGGGCGAATGGTGATGTCAGATTCGGATTTAACATTGCGAGAATGTTTAGTTTTTAATATCTTTGGTAAATACCCGATGATATTATTAACAAACTCTAATATTTAAGTAAGGCCCTATTATCCGCAAGCTCTACATAGCACTAGCTTTAGTTAGCATCATTGTCTTTCCTCAGAAAGCAAATGCAACTCATATAGTTGGCGGTGAAATTTTCTACGAACTTAAAAATCCAGCTACAAATACCTACATAATTGAACTTCATGTGTATGTAGATTGTCAAAATGGAAGTAAAGAAGCAATTCGAAGTGATGAAATTGGCATCATTGGAGTTTTTGATGCAGCAACCAGAAATTATATTACAAAGTATAATGTTACCCGCGTTGGTCCCAACAGAATTAATGAGGTAAATTACAACTGTGTTAAACCACCTACTGGGGTTTGTGTTGATGAGTATATATATAGAACAACTCAAAATATTGATCCAGGCGACAATGGGAAAATTTTAGCCTTTCAGCGCTGCTGTAGAAATAATTCTATAAATAATATAATAGCTCCTGAATCTACAGGAGCAACGTTTTGGGTTAAAATACCTCCAAAATCAACCCAAAATAATAGTGCTGTATTTAAAACCTTACCACCCAATTATGTCTGCGTCAATGCGCCCCTAACCTTTGACCACTCAGCAACTGATGTAGATGGAGACTCTTTGGTTTATTTTCTAAATCAACCATTTGCAGGAGCAAGCTCAAATCAACCTCGTCCCGACCCACCTGAAGGTCCAAATTACCAAAACATAAATTGGGGTACAGGCTATAACACTTTCAATCAAGTAAGCGGTAGCCCTAAAATGAGCATTAATCCAAAAACAGGTGAATTAACCGTTACTCCAGATAAAATTGGACAGTATGTCATTGGGATAGTAGTACGCGAGTATCGCAAAGGCAAATTGGTGGGAGAAACCTATAGAGATTATCAGATGAATGTGATAAAATGTGATTTCGATATACTCGCAGATTTTACAACATCCAATGCAGGTGCAGCTTCTGATGCTTACGTTTTTGAGTGCCAGGATACAGTGTTCTTTGTCAATAGAAGTCAAAAGGCGTTAACTTATGAGTGGGATTTTGGAGACCCTAGTACTACTGACGATACTTCTACAGCGTTAAATCCTTGGTACATCTACCCAGGAAATGGAGATTACAGAGTTACTCTGAAAGTAACCAATGAATTATGTGAAGACGAATACACATTCTTAATAAGAATTAGATCAACTAAGTCATTCACCTTAGGTCCTGATTTGATTTTTTGCAGGGAGATCAATCAGATATTAGATACCAAAACTCCGGAGGCAACACGTATCGAATGGAATAACGGATTGTTTGGTCAAAGAATTCGGGCAAGTGATACAGGTGTATATATTGCAACGGTGTCATTTGGTCAATGTGTTTACGCGGATACCATGCGTATTGATGCATATCCAGTAATGTTTCAAATTCCGGATGACTCTCTTTTCTGTGAGGAAGTTGACATGACTATAGATGCGGGAATAAGTGGATTAGACTACGCCTGGAATACAGGGGTTAACGATACTACTCAAAGTATTCATGTTACTGAAGCAGGCGTTTACATAGTTGCGGTTAGCAATGCTTATTGTACTGAATTAGATACCATAAGAATTTGGCAAGCTAGTGAACCTAGTATTCCGGATGCATTCTACTGTGGGGAATTTGATCATGAAATTTATGCAGGCGAATTCGAGGAAGGGGAGTATTTATGGTCCAACGGCAGCCAACTTTCCACTACCAATTTTGTAGATGGAGGCAAACAATGGCTTCAACTACGGCAAAGACATTGCGTTAGCACAGATAGTTTTGAAATACTCAATCCACGTCCAACAGTAAAATTAGGTGAGGATATACATTTCTGTGATCAAGTGGATTTGACCTTGGATGCTGGCGAAGGCATGGCTGAATACTATTGGAGTACTGATCAAACCAGTAAAAGCATTTCGGTACACGAAGCCGGTACGTATTGGGTTTTGGTTGAGGATGAGTATGGTTGCGAAGCCAGTGATACCATTGGTGTAAGCATGAGCTTGTCTCCCCTAATTGATTTAGGTGAAGACACAACTATTTGTGTACGATCATTTGCTCATATTGGTGTTCCTGAACAAAGCAGTATAATTAGCTATGAGTGGAGCAATGGAGCTACAGATAGAGTTATAGCCGTTGATGAAGAAGGAATATATACCTTAAAAGTTACCGATGATTATGGCTGTATTGGCAAAGACAGTATAGAAGTTATAGTTGATCCATTTGCACTGCCAAATGTAATTTATATACCAAACGCATTCAGTCCTAATGGAGATAATCTCAATGATTATTTTCCTTATAAAGAACCCATACCTCAGCCTGGATACTATATAGTTATTTACAGCAGATGGGGTGAAAAGATATTTGATTCACGGACAAGCGAAAATCAGAATTGGGATGGCACATATAAAGGAAAAAGAGTGCCAAATGAAACCTTTATCTATTACGCAGAGTACTTCAGCTGTAGTGGGCTGAAAAAAGCATTAAAGGGAACTATAAACCCCGTTTATTAAGGCGCAGTAATTCGCTTACCGCCTGTTTGTCGGTTTCAAAACTTAATTCATTCAATAACTCTTTATTAAGACTCATCCATTTAAAATTAATGTTGTTGGTTTTTCCCAATGTTGTGCTTTGTTCTGTTTGCATATCCTTGATATCGTGATGGCTATCCACGAGATAATACAATGCTATTACTTGTTCATTGGGTTTGAATTTACTCACTATTAACTTCTCAGTTATATGAATTTGATTGTAGATAAGGATATCTAAATTTAATTCCTCCTTAAATTCTCTCCGCAAAGCTTCCAGTATGCCCTCACCAAGTTCAACACCGCCTCCAGGTAACTTGGTCATTTCAAATCCATCGATATTTTCATGACTTAACAAGATTTTATTGTCATTTAGCAGCAATCCGTAAACGCGTATGTTAAATTTGTCAATCATATAATGGCATCAATTTTAATTAAAAATGGATTACTAATTAATGAAAATAGTCAGCGCATTGCCGATATATACATTAATGAAGGTAAAATTCAAGAGATTTCCGCTAATGGTATCTCAAAGTACGCAGATAAGATAATAGATGCGGAAGGAAAGTGGGTGCTCCCAGGAGTAATAGATGATCAGGTGCACTTTAGAGAGCCGGGATTTACACATAAAGCTGAAATTTATACCGAAGCGAAAGCAGCGGTAGCCGGTGGCGTTACTAGTTATATGGAAATGCCAAATACCAAACCCCAGGCAGTAACTCAAGAACTCTTAGAGGATAAATATAAAATAGCTCAAGAGCGTTCTCTGGCTAATTATTCGTTTTTTATGGGGGGTACAAATGACAATGTTGAAGAATTATTGAAGACCAACCCCAAGACCGTTTGTGGTATAAAACTCTTTATGGGTTCAAGTACTGGAAATATGTTGGTCGACAATGAAGATACTTTAAAGGCTATTTTTTCTAGCACAGAAATGCTAATAGCAACCCATTGCGAAGATGAGCAAATGATACGAGCAAATACAGCAGCTTATAAGGAGAAATACGGTGAGGATATACCATTTAGTGCTCATCCAGAAATTAGAGATGCAGAAACCTGCTATAAATCAAGCTCTTTGGCAGTGAGTCTTGCTAAAGAATACGATGCTAGATTGCATATACTACATATTTCAACCGAAAAGGAACTGGAATTGTTCAGAAATGACATTCCATTAAGTGAAAAGAGAATAACCGCTGAGGTTTGCGTTCACCATTTGAGCTTCAACGCCAATGATTATGCTGAAAAGGGAAGTCTAATAAAGTGCAATCCCGCTATAAAATACAAAAGCGACCAAGAGGCAATATGGAAAGCCTTACTCGATGATAGATTAGACATTATTGCTACAGATCACGCTCCTCATACTTGGCAAGAAAAACAAAACAAATACTTAGAAGCTCCTTCTGGTTTACCACTTGTTCAACACAGTTTACAATTGATGTTATCGCATATGGAGGCTGGAAGAATCAGTATTGAAAAATTGGTGCACAAGATGTGTCATGCACCTGCAGAGATGTTTAATATAGATAAGAGGGGTTACTTAAGAGAAGGGTATTGGGCTGATATAGTAATTGTTAATCCTGAATCAAAATACCAAATTAGTTCAGATAATATATTGTATAAATGCGGTTGGAGTCCATTGCACAACCGCAGCTTTAATCACAGTGTAGATTATACTATAGTATCTGGACATTTAGCTTACGTATTGGGTGAGTTTAATGAGACCAAAAAAGGCATGCGTCTTGTCTTTGATAAAGATTAATCTATCCCATTTTTCTTAATGTAAATGATACATTTGCCGCTATGCAAGTAGCAGAGGCAATAAAAATTTTTGAAGACTCCTTAAGGCATTTTCAGTTAACTGCAGAGCAGACGAGATGCGAGAACGAAGGAGAATACATTTTAGGGACAGATAATGCTGAATTATATGTTGATATATGGCAGCCAGATGAAGCATCCCAATGGCAATATTTTGATCGCAAAGAAGTAGCCGGAATTTTCCAAATAGTCGCACCCATTTGCCATTACCCTGGAGAGGAATATCTCAGCCATTTTTTTGAAGAATTAGCTCATATCAATTTTCACCTGTTTTACGGGAAATTTATTGCCAATGCAGAACAGAAAGTAATCAGCATACAATACAAAAGAATTTTAAGGGGACTCAATGAAGTTGAAATAGTTGAACCCGTTGAAGCTATTACCTATT
>CBDUMX010000031.1:0-14437 GCA_965368435.1 uncultured bacterium | reverse complement strand
TTGAGAATAGAAAGAATTAATACGCTTGCTTTGTGCACTCAATGAGGCAATACGAGGATTATTTAAAATTTGTTTTCGAAAATGGTGTTAGGAAGGAAGACAGAACCGGAACAGGCACCATTAGTGTCTTTGGTGGTCAGTTGCGTTTCGACCTGGCAGACTCTTTCCCCTTAATCACAACAAAAAAAGTACATTTTAAATCCCTGGTTTATGAATTGCTATGGTTTTTGAAAGGCGATACCAACACCAAATACTTAAAAGAAAACGGAGTGCGTATATGGGACGAATGGGCTGATGAAAATGGAGATTTAGGGCCAGTATATGGCAAACAATGGCGCAGCTGGGAAGGCGCTGATGGCAGAACGCATGATCAAATTGCCAAAGTTCTTGAACTGTTGAAGACCAACCCTGATAGCAGAAGGATACTCGTAAACGCTTGGAATGTTGGAGAGTTAGACAAAATGGCTCTAACCCCATGTCATTGTCTGTTCCAATTTTATGTTGCTGATGGCAAACTAAGTTGCCAGCTTTATCAAAGAAGTGCTGATCTCTTTCTAGGGGTCCCCTTTAATATTGCCAGTTATGCATTACTCACTTTAATGATAGCTCAAGAATGCAATCTAGAGGTAGGTGAGTTTGTACACACCTTTGGCGATGCTCATATTTACACCAACCATTTTGATCAGGTAAGAGAGCAATTAAGTAGAGATTCTAGACCCTATCCTAGAATAAAGTTAAACCCAAGTATAAAGTCTATTTACGATTTCGACTTTGAAGATTTTGAACTTTTAGACTATAACCCGCATCCACTAATTAGAGCTAAAGTTTCAGTATGACTCGCTTAATAGTGCTTTGTTATCTTTTCTCAGTCTTATCGTGCAGCAATGATAATTTAACCCCTTTTCATCAACTCGAGGGTAATTGGTTGCGAATTAATGGATCAGAGGACAAAAGAACTGTTGAACGTTGGACTGAGTACAAAGTCTTGGATGAGCATCAGACCGGAGTTTTAATTGAAGGGTCTGGTGAAACTTATATTGATGATTCACTTATCTTTCTTGAACGGCTTAGCATTGTCATGGATAAAAACAACAGATATTTTTATGTTGTAGATGGTGTAAATGCTGAGTCAACTTACTTTGAAATCACAGATTGGACAGCAAATTCTTTTATTGCCCACAATGATAAAAATGAATTTCCTAAGCGAATTGAATACCAGTTCAATAATGACTCTATGATCGCTATCGTTGGCGATTCAACTCAAACTATAGAATTCAGTTTTATAAGAACTGACTAAGAGAGCTTATCAATTATTTCTGAAGCGGCGGTAGGAATCACTGTACCCGGACCAAAGACAAAACTAACTCCTGCATCGTATAAAAATGCGTAGTCCTGCTCTGGAATTACGCCACCAGCAACAACCATCACCTCTGCCATTCCCACTTTCTTAAGTTCTTCTATCACCTGAGGGATTAGGGTTTTATGTCCAGCAGCGAGAGATGAAATGCCAAGAACATGTACATCATTTTCCATGGCCTGTTTAGCCACTTCTGCTGGGGTTTGAAATAGTGGACCAATGTCAACATCAAAGCCTAAATCGGCAAAGGCCGAGGCTATAACTTTTGCACCTCTATCATGTCCATCTTGACCCATCTTAGCAACTAAGATTCTAGGTCTTCTGCCCTTTTTCTTCTCAAACTCAGCAGCTTTTAATCTAGTCGCTTTAACAAGTTCATTATTTTCCACTTCTTTCAAATATACACCACTCACGGCTGTACTTACGGCTTCATATCTCCCAAACACTACTTCTAAAGCAGATGACATTTCTCCTAATGTAACTCTAGCCTTAGCTGCTTCTATGCACAATGACAATAGGTTTTCGTCGGATTGAGCACCTTTGGTTATGCGAGAAATACATTCTTGTGCTTTGGCTTCATCTCTAAGCTTTTTTGTTTGCTCTATTCTAGCAATTTGACTTTGTCGAACTGCGGAATTGTCAATTTCTAATATGTCAAAATTGGCTTTATCAGTAGTGCGATATTTATTCACTCCGACTATAATTTCTTCGCCTGCATCAATGCGCGCTTGTTTTTGAGCCGCACATTGCTCAATTCTCATTTTTGGTATGCCGCTTTCAATGGCCTTTGCCATTCCACCCAACTCTTCGATTTCTATAATATACTCCCAGGCCTTTTTAGCTAGATCGTCTGTATATTTTTCAATGATTTTAGACCCACCCCAGGGATCAATTACAGCAGTAATATTGGTTTCAGTCTGAATGATTTTTTGAGTATTACGAGCGATCTTGGCACTAAAATCTGTTGGCAAGGCTATAGCTTCATCGAAGCTATTAGTGTGTAGGCTTTGCGTTCCGCCAAAAACAGCAGCCAGGGCTTCTATGGTTGTTCGCGCAACATTATTATAGGGGTCTTGTTCTGTTAGGCTCCATCCACTGGTTTGGCAATGCGTTCTGAGGGCCATGGATTTTGGATTTTTAGGTTCAAACTGTTTTATCAGTTTGGACCACAAAAGTCTGCCGGCTCTCATCTTTGCTATCTCCTGAAAGAAGTTCATGCCTATGCCCCAGAAAAAAGATAAACGCGGAGCAAATCTATCTATATCAAGACCTGCATCTATTCCAGTTCTGACGTAATCCAAACCATCTGCTATGGTATAGGCGAGCTCCAATTCTGGAGTCGCGCCAGCCTCTTGCATATGATATCCGCTAATACTGATAGAATTAAATTTTGGCATATGAGAGGAAGTATACTTAAATATATCACTGATAATTCTCATGCTTGGAGAAGGTGGATATATGTAGGTATTCCTTACCATAAATTCTTTTAGGATATCGTTTTGTATAGTTCCTGCGAGCTCTTTTTGTTCAGCTCCTTGCTCCAAAGCAGCAACTATATAGAATGCCATTATTGGCAATACTGCACCATTCATAGTCATACTCACTGAAATATCCTTCAGTGGAATTTCATCGAAGAGGAGTTTCATGTCTTCAACAGTGTCGATGGCAACACCTGCCATTCCAACATCACCCGTAACTCTGGGGTGATCAGAATCGTAACCCCTATGTGTTGCCAAATCAAAGGCTACTGACAGTCCTTTTTGGCCTGCTGCTAGGTTGCGCTTATAGAAGGCATTAGATGCTTCAGCCGTTGAAAAACCAGCATATTGTCTAATCGTCCATGGTCTAATAGCATACATAGTGCTATATGGACCTCGGAGGTATGGAGCTATACCCGCTGAATATTCTGTTTTAAGATCTTGTTCGCATTCAGTTGCTTTAATTTCATTGGCATAAGCACAGGTCATTGCTTCGAGTAAATGAGAGCCTTTGGCAGCTGTTTTTAGGCTATCAAAAGAGCTCTCTTCTCTCAATAAGTTTCCAATATTTGCCGCCAACCTCAGGCTGCGATCTTCGCTAGTGCCATTAAAGGGTGCTATGCAAATCGTGTTTACGCCTCCGAGAATTGCAGAAGCAGCGGCAATGGTTTGGCGAACTAATGAGTTGTACTCAAAGTCAGTGAACATCGGAGGGATGTGGACATTGATATTGACATTTGGACTGTGCAATCTGATTGCTCTCAATTTTGCAATGTTTTCATAAAATTGAGTCCCTATTTGGAGGTTTACTTCTTGTTCACTGCCTTTGCAAATTTGTTTCAGAGCATCTATACTAAGTTCGCTGTGAATATTTTCAAAAGTGGAAATATCCCGTATTAAACAGTCGTTTATACTCTTTTTATCGGACTTGGCCACCACAATGCAGCTCCAAGTGTCCGGATACTTAATTTCAGTCGACTGTGAATTCTCTGAATTATAGTAGGCTTTAAAACTTAGATTGTCTGAGGTCTTCCAATCCAGCTCCTTAATATCCTTTCCCTTGAGGTCTTTAATTGCTTGTTCTTGCCATTCGGCTAGACTTTGAGTTTTAAACTCGCTAAAATTCAGATGCTTATCCAATTTCACCTTGCAAAAATACACGCATGCAGGCTGTATTTGCTAATTGAACTACAATACTTGGGCTTAGAATTTATTGGCAATCCGATTTAAATATCAATTTTATGCCTCCACACTTATTAATTTGCAGCTATGTATACGCATATAACAACAGAGGAAAAAGGCATAGTTCAGATTATCACAATTAATAGAGAGGATAAAATGAATGCGCTAACGATAGATCTGATACAAGAAATTGGAAAAGAGATTGAACGCTTGCAAACTGCAAATCATATCCGTGGTATTGTTCTTACTGGTAAGGGTGTCAAGGCTTTTGCAGCTGGTGCTGATATTTCGGAATTCGCCAATTTCAATACAGCTAAAGCAAAGGAAATGAGTGCAAATGGACATGAGGTCTTCAATTCTATTGAACAGAGTGCAAAGCCAGTCATTGCGGCTGTGAATGGATTTGCGTTGGGAGGAGGTTGTGAGCTTGCTATGTCTTGTCATATAAGAATTGCTTCTGAAAACGCCAAATTTGGTCAGCCAGAGGTTAATTTAGGCGTACCTCCAGGTTATGGTGGAACACAGCGCTTGGCTCAGATAGTGGGTAAAGGCAGAGCTATTGATATGCTAATCAGCGCAAAGAATATCGACGCTAAACAGGCATTAGATTACGGCTTAGTTACCGAGATTGTACCCATAGAAGACTTAATGGAAAAAGCCATAAATTATATCGAAAAGCTAGCAAACAAATCACCTTTAGCCATAGCTGAGGTGATAAAGTGTAGTAATGCCTTGTACGATAAAACAGACGGTTTCCTCTATGAAATAGACAGTTTTTCAAAATCCTTTGAAACTAGTGACTTCCAAGAAGGAACAAGGGCTTTCATTGAAAAACGCAAGCCTAACTACGGTAAATAAGTGACATTAGGGCGACCAAATATTTGGCATTGTATTTGTTGATTAATTCCTGAACATTACATTTGAACAAATAATATTAAGAAAATGAAAAAAACAATTCTACTATTAGCGCTTTTTGTTGGCTTTGGAACATTCGCTTCTGCACAAGAGGTTGAATTAACTACTGATGCAACTCCAAAAATCGAGTTTGAGAAAAAAACCCATGATTTTGGAACTTTCGAAGAAGGCACTCAGGCTACGGTAACATTTACGTTTAAGAATACAGGTAATGCACCTTTAATTTTAAACAGTGTACGTGCTTCATGTGGTTGTACTACTCCAAAATGGACAAAAGAGCCAGTAGCTCCAGGAGAAGAAGGAAAAGTTACAGCGATATATAACTCAAAAGGTCGTGTAGGTAACTTCACAAAAACTATTACTGTTACTCACAATGGAGAAGGAGGAACAGTTTATTTAACAATTAGAGGTGTGGTTACTAAAGCACCAACTACTCCAGCTCCAACTGTAGTAGCTCCGAACTAAAATTTAAGAAGATCATATTAAGCCTGGATGTTTAACATTCAGGCTTTTTTTATGCCTAAAAGTTCAGGCCATTTTCCGTACCATCCTGTTAATCCTCCAGTGTGTATCAGGCCTAGCTTTGTACCGGCTTTAAAGTACGCACTGCGTGCTAGCTCCTTTGCAGCATAAAAGCATTTTGCAGTATAAATCGGATCCAATAGAACTGAAGTTTCTTGGGCAAATTCTTCAATAAATCTAAGTAAATCATCATTGAGTTTTGCGTATCCTCCAAAGTGATATTCTGTGAGCAATTCGTAGTTTTCAGCCTGAGTTAAACTCCTAATCGCTTCGTGCAGAAAATCGCCTCCTTTGAGTGCCGAGACACCAATAAATTTTGCATTATTATCTGTATTAGCTTGAAGTAGCCCAGCCAATGTTGTGGCTGTTCCGCATGCCAGCATATAATAGTCCATGCGATCTTTGCTTTCATGAAATATAGCTGAGACCCCTTTTATCCCATCCTCTGAATAGCCGCCTTCTGGAATATAAAGGCAAGAATCTATAAGTCCACTAATCTCCTTCTTATCGCGGTATTCTTGCCGATCTAGATACCTGAGCTGCATGCCATAATACGAGCAAAGTTCAAGCACGGTACTTAAGGTTGTGGGTTTCTCACCTCTGACATATCCTATTGAAGGGATATTCGCATAGTTTGCCGCTACTGCGGTAGCAAGTATGTGATTAGAATAAGGACCCCCAAAAGTGCAAATCCTAGAATATGCTCGTTCTGGATTCAGTATGCCAACTAACTTTCTCCATTTATTCCCAGAAATTAAAGGGTGAATTAGGTCATCTCGTTTTATCCATAACTCAATACCCGCTTGATTTGACCAAGAAGTCTGGTGTTTCTCCCAAGGGCTAGGTAAGCACAATTGCTTTTTAAGAGTGTTTAATCTACTGCTTTGCATCATTTAGATATTCCCAAATCAAATCTGACTCATAGCCTTTTTGAGTTAGATATTTTGCGGTTTTTTGTTTGCGTTGAAACAGCTCTAGTCTCTTATGTTTAGTCAGATACGCATCTGCTAATAGCTCTAATTGCTCTTGGTATAATTCTGCTTTGATCTCTTTCATGCCTGCCTTAATACAGTATTGCGATATATCTCTTGCTTTTAACTCAAATGCAATTTTGACCCTACCCCATTTATTATACAGAAACTTCCCTCTGCAGTAAGCCCTGCTGAAGCGTTCTTCATTTAATAAGTCTTCGGAAATGAGTTCTACTATTAACTCTTCAACTTGGTTTTTATTCAATCCATATTCATAAAGTTTAGTTCTAACTTCTAAGTGACATCGTTCCTGATACGAGCAATACTTGTAAATCTTTGCTCGCGCTTCCTGCTCTCCGTTTTTCTTACTCTTTTTGAACAATTGATGAATACGAATAATAAGTGCGCAATATATCTAAATTTGTGTCGTCATGTACTCTCTAGCACGCATAGCCCAAATAGTTGATGGTGAACTCATCGGCAGTGCTGAGGGTATGGTAAAGCACTTAGTATACGACAGCAGAAAAATAGGTGTTGGTGAATCTTCACTATTCTTTTGTTTGAGGACAGAAAGCGGTGATGGACATAGATATATTGATTCTGTAATTAAAGCCAAGATCTTGGCTGTGGTTGTAGAATATAAAGTTGAGCGCGAAGGATTAAATCAAATCATAGTTAAAGATTCAAAGTCTGCTTTACAGAAACTCGCTGCTTATCACAGAAAACAATTCAAAATTCCAGTCATAGGTATTACTGGTTCAAATGGCAAAACCATAGTTAAAGAATGGTTAGCACAAATACTTTCAGATTACTTCAAAGTTCATAAAAGTCCAAAAAGCTATAATTCTCAAATAGGTGTTCCTTTGTCGATTTGGCCGTTAAACTCTACTCATGAAATTGCCATAATTGAAGCAGGTATTTCCAAGAAAAATGAAATGCATCAACTTGAGAAAATAATTAAGCCAAGCATTGGAATATTCACTCACCTTGGAGATGCGCATGGTATTCACTTCAGTAGCAAAGCAGAAAAGTTAAAGGAAAAACTTGAACTTTTTAAGCAGAGCGATTCTATCATTTGTGAATGGAGCGAAATAACCAATCACGAAGTAGAAAACTTAAAAGCTACACCGTTTTACTGGGGCGATAACGACAATTGCCATCTGCAAATTTGTGAAAAAGAGATATTGAGAAATGAAAGTAGGTTAACAGTATCACATAATGCTATAGTTGAAAGCTTTATCATTCCATTTACAGATCAGGCCTCAATTGACAATATCATGAGTGTCATTTCTGCTTGTCTATTGTTGGGTCTACCTTTAAATGAATTAAAAACTAGAATAGCTAAACTTAAGGCTATTGATATGAGGCTGCAGCAAGTTCAGGGCATCAATGATAACAGTTTAATTCTCGACTATTATAATGCCGACCTACAGTCTTTGTCTATTGCTTTAGATTTCCAGCAACAGCAGCACAATGCAGGTTTAAAAGTGGTTATAGTCTCAGATATATTGGAAGGCGAACTCAGCGATGATAAGATTTATATTGAATTAGATCAAATGCTGAAAAGCAAAAAGATAGACCTTCTAATAGGCATAGGTGATACAATTATAAACCATCAAAGCTGCTTTAAGATTAAGTCTGAGTTTTACAGTTCAACTCAGGAGTTTTTAGATCAATTTCCGCTCTACACCATTAAAAATTCAAGTATACTTATCAAGGGTGCAAGACCTTTTGAGTTTGAAAAAATCGTAGAGCATTTAAGTATAAAAAGCCATCAGACCATTCTTGAGGTAAATATGAGCAGGTTGCAACAAAACCTCAATATTCACAAAAAACAGATAGGCACGGATGTCAAAATAATGGCGATGGTGAAAGCTTTTAGCTACGGTTCTGGTGGGTATCAAATTGCCAAGCTATTAGAATATAATAAATTAGATTATTTGGGTGTTGCTTATGTTGATGAGGGAACCAGTCTAAGGCGCTCAGGAATTCAAACACCCATCATGGTGCTAAATACGGATTTCAGTAAAAGCTCCTTATTAATAGAGTATAATCTTGAGCCTGTGATTTACTCTATTAAGAGTTTAAAATCTTTGATTGCTGCAATTCAATCTGCACCTATTAAAGTTCATGTTGAATTTGATACTGGGATGCATAGATTAGGGTTTGAGCCGACAGAATTGAGCGAATTACTAAGCCTTTTGAAACAACACGACAATATCCAAATTGCTTCAGTCTTTAGCCATCTTGCCGTTGCCGATGAAGCTGATAAAAAACAATTTACTCAAGAACAAATTCATCGCTACACAGCAATATGCTCGGAACTTGAAAAGAGTTTCGACTATCCAATAATTAAACATATAGCAAATTCAGCAGGGGTACAGAATTTTCCTGAAAGCAGTTTTGATATGGTCAGACTGGGGATAGGTTTATACGGAATTGGAAGTAATCAGTCTTTTAGTAAGGAGTTAATGCCGGTGGGGACCTTCAAATCATATATTGCCCAGATCAGAACAGTAAAGGCTGGTGAAGGCATTAGCTACGGTTTACATGATAGCTCTAATGTAGACCGACAAATTGCTATCATAGCCGTTGGATATGCCGATGGATTAAACAGATTGTTAAGCAGAAATAATGGCCACTTTAATATCAATGAACAAAAGGCAAATATCGTAGGTAATGTATGTATGGATATGAGCATGTGTGATGTTTCAGATATTGAGTGCAAAGAGGGTGATGAAGTAATTATCTTTGGAGACTCTCCACGTGTGGAGGAAGTTGCAAAGCAATGTCAAACTATACCCTATGAAGTATTGACCTCAGTAAGTGAAAGAGTAAATAGAATTTTCTATCAGGAGTGAACAAACAGGATTATATAGAAGGAATTAAGGCAGGAGATGTAAGAGCCCTCAGCAAAGCCATAACCTTGGCAGAAAGCCAATTAGAGGCGAATTACGAGCTGGCTCTAAGCATAGTTGAAGCATTTACTCAAAACATAGATAGCAAAAGAATTGGAATTACAGGCACTCCTGGTGTTGGTAAAAGCACTTTCATCAATACTTATGGAAAGTATGTTTTGGAGAAAGATCCAAAGAGTAAAATCGCTGTTTTAAGCATCGACCCAAGCAGCAGTCTTAGTGGGGGAAGTATATTGGGAGATAAAACACGCATGCCTTTTTTAAGTCAAGACCAAAGAGCATTTATTCGACCAAGTGCGTCAGGTACTAATACTGGAGGATTATCAAGAAGTACCCGTTTAGCCATATTGCTTTGTGAGGCCGCAGGTTATAATAAAATATTCATAGAAAGTGTTGGTGTTGGGCAATCGGAAACTGAGATATCTAGACTTTGCGACCTGTTTGTTTTGTTATTGAACCCAGGAGGAGGCGACGAACTGCAAGGAATTAAGAGGGGAATAGTTGAAATGGCTGATATTCTATTGGTGAATAAAGCTGATGGAGATAGTTTGAGTATTGCACAACAGACAGCCAAAGAATACAGTAATGCACAACATCTTTTACCTCAAACAGAAAGCGGTTGGATTCCAAAGGTGTTAATGTGCTCTGCAGTGGATGCTACAGGCTTAGATAGCTTTAACGAAACTGTAGAAGAATATTTCAATATGCTCAGTGAAGAAGCAAAGAAAGAGCAACGAAATACCCAACAATCATACTGGGTTTATAAGCACTTAATAGATATCCTAAAAGGCAGTTTACAAGAACGCAGTGTATCAATAGATGCCGCATTAAAGGAGGGCAGTTTACCTGAGCGTATAGCATTGGACTTAAGCAAAGACTTTTTTATTTAGTGCGAATGGTACATTAGCCTTATTTTTGACGACTTTTTAAGCAAACAATCATGATAATTGGAGTTCCAACTGAAATTAAAAACAACGAAAACAGAATTGCACTTACCCCAGGTGGCGCATTAGAATTAACCAAGAGAGGTCATACCGTTTATGTTCAAAAGAATGGCGGATTTGGCAGTGGCTTTTCAGATCAAATGTATATAGACGCTGGAGCTCAAATCCTCGATACTATAGAGGAGGTGTATGCAACTGCAGAGATGATCATGAAGGTTAAGGAGCCAATTGAGTCTGAATATAAATTAATTAGAAAAGACCAATTAGTATTCACTTATTTCCATTTTGCAAGCTATGAGCCACTAACTCATGCCATGATAGAAAGCGGTGCTGTTTGTCTTGCATATGAGACTGTTGAATCTGCAGATAGAAGCCTCCCATTATTAATACCAATGAGTGAAGTTGCAGGTAGAATGGCTATTCAACAAGGAGCCAAATACTTAGAGAAACCAATCAAAGGAAAAGGCGTTTTACTAGGCGGTGTTCCTGGTGTGCCTCCAGGCAAAGTACTTGTTCTTGGTGGTGGAGTTGTTGGAACACAAGCTGCGAAAATGGCTGCTGGTTTAGGCGCTCAGGTAACAATTTTAGACGTTAATCTACAGAGATTGAGATACCTCAATGATGTTATGCCGGCAAATGTTGTTACTCGTTATTCAAGTGAGATGAACATCCGTGATTTAATACCTCATATGGACCTTATAGTAGGTGCAGTATTAATTCCTGGAGCTAAAGCACCTAACTTAATTACAAGAGATATGCTTAAGGATATGCAAGCAGGGACTGTGTTAGTTGATGTTGCCGTAGACCAAGGCGGGTGCATAGAAACATGCAAGCCAACTACACATCAAGATCCTACATTTATTATTGATGATATAGTACATTATTGCGTTGCTAATATGCCGGGCGCTGTTCCTTATACGTCTACCGTTGCTTTGACAAATGCTACACTTCCATATGCTATTCAATTGGCAGAACAAGGATGGCAGAAAGCTTGCAGAAACAACAATGAGTTGAAATTAGGACTCAATGTTGTAAATGGCAAGGTTTGCTATAAAGGAGTTGCTGAAGCGTTTAACTTAGACTATATACCAGTAGAAGATATACTAGCTTAATGGCTATTGAGCTTTTCTATAAGGCCTATCCCAACCCATCATCTTCTTCTTCCCTGATAATCCTGCACGGTTTATTTGGCATGCTTGATAATTGGCACAATATGGCCAACTCTTTGAGCGAGTTTGTAAATGTTATTAGTGTAGATCAAAGAAATCACGGGCAGAGTCCACATACAGATGAAATGAGTTTTGAGCTTATGGCAGATGATTTAGCACATCTTATGGATAAGTTAAACATCTCAAAGGCAATTGTATTAGGGCATTCAATGGGAGGAAAAACTGCCATGGTTTTTGCAGATAGACATCCAGATAGAATCGAAAAACTAATAGTGGTTGACATTGCACCTAAAGCTTATAAAGCAGGGCATACTCTATATTTTAAGGCTTTCAACTCAATAGATTTTTCAAAGTTTACTCGTCGCAAAGAGGCTGATGAAGCGCTTGCTGAAATAGAAGAAAACTCAGCAGTAAGACAGTTTTTATTAAAGAATTTGGAACGTGAGGGTGAAGGCTATAGACTCAAATTTAACCTACGAGCAATTGAGAACTTCTATCCGAAGATGATTGATAAACTTGAGTTCGAATGGTTAATTAGTATACCCACTTTGTTTATCTCTGGTAGTAGTTCTTCATATATCTTAGAAGAGGACAAACAAGACATTATTGAAACATTCCCAAATGCTGATTTTCAATCGATTACAGATGCAGGTCACTGGGTTCATGCAGAGCAAGCTGGACTGTTTTTTGAGGCAGTAAAAGCATTTATTGTATAATTTTTCGAATTGATACGTTAATCCTTTACGTATAATTGTTAAACTTATAGTGAAACACTTTACTACTTTCTTACTATTACTTTCCTCATATATTGGTTCAGCTCAAAGCACCATTAAAGGCAAAGTTGTGGATGGAACCACTGGTGATCCACTGCCCTATGTAACCATTAGAGCAATAGGAATTCCCATTGGGGCTATATCCGATTTTGATGGATATTATAGCATTACTTCAGATGTCAGTTTCGATAGCTTAGAAGCAGCGTATTTGGGCTATGAGTCGCAAGTATTGGCCGTGTCTAAAGAAGCTCAGCAAACTATTAATTTTACCTTATATCAATCTGCTGAGACTATTGGTGGGGTCACTATCAAACCAGGAGGAATTAACCCAGCTGAATTGATAATGAAGAAGGCATCCAAAAACAAAAAAAACTTCAATCCTGAAAAGATTGAGAATTATGAATATGAATCGTACAGCAAAGTTCAGCTCGCTGTAGATAATGTATCTGAAAAGTTTAAGAAGAGGAGAATCTTTCAAGATATGGAACCTCTTTTTGACACCATATCTAGTTTTACTGACTCAAGCTCAAATAGAGTATTGCCTGTTTTTGTATCCGAGACTATTAGCGACTACTACTTTAGAAAGAATCCTCGGAGGACTAAAGAGCTAATCAAAGCGGCTAAGGTGCAAGGTGTTGGGGTTGGCGACGATAGCTATATCGCGCAAATTCTGGGATCTACATTCCAGCAGTACAACTTCTATGAAAACAATTTATATATACTGGATAAAGATTTTGTTTCCCCTTTATCTCTGCAAGCAAGTACATACTATTTCTTTCTATTGGTAGATAGTTTAACTATAGATGGTGAGTCATGTTATCAAATACAAGTCGACCCAAAAAACAAGAAAGACTTAGTTTTTCAGGGAATGGTATGGATTACCACAAAAGACTTTGCAATTAAAAGATTGAGTCTTGAAATCACTAAAGAAGCAAACCTCAATTTTATTGAGAAGCTCAAGATACAACAGGAGTTTATAGAGGTTGAACCTTCGTATTGGATAGCGAATAAAACAAGAGTGCTTATAGATATCTCAGAGATAACAAGTAATACCTTAGGTTTAATTGGCCTCTATTATAATTCGGCTCGAAATATTCAAATTAATAAAGAACACGAATTGTCTTTTTATGAAGAAAAAGTTTGGGTAGATGAGTCTGCTTATCGCCATGGTGATGAGTTTTGGGACACAGCTCGACACGAAAGGATTTCTGCTGAGGACAGGCACATATATAAAATGGTTGATTCATTGAAAAATCAGCCTTTGTTGAGAACCTATGTAAATGTGGCTGAAATACTCGTTAAAGGGTATATCCCTGCCGGTAAAATTGAACTCGGACCCTATCATTATATCTTAGGCTATAACAATTTGGAAGGGATAAGAACGCGGCTCGGATTCAGAACCACACCTGAGTTACATCCTGATTTCACCATAGGTGTGTATGGTGCATATGGATTTAAAGACCAGCAATTCAAATATGGCCTCATGGCGGATTATGTGCTCAACCGTAGGAAGTGGGCAAAAATTGGAGTTCAGGTAAAAAACGATGTGGAACTCATTGGGATTACTGATGAAGATTTTGGTACAAGTGCACTCTATGATGCCTTTGCAACCTTTGGGACTAACCAATTGAATCGCACATTTTTTCAGAGAATTTGGTACGAAAAAGAACTTTTCAAAGGCTATACTCAACGTATTAGTGTAAGTCATAAGGAATACAATTTTGAACCCATAGGCGACTTCAATTTTGTATATCCATCTGATCCAACTGACCCCATTAATTCAGCTAGTTCTGACTTTGAAATTACCTCTATAAACCTCAGAGGGAGGTTATCACATAAAGAACAGTTTGTTATCAGACGAAATAATAGATTGAGTTTTGGAAACTTAAAGGCTCCGGTACTTACTTTAGATTATACTCATGGCTTTAAAGATTTGCTTCAAGGCGACTTTAATTTTGATAAAGTAGGTTTTGAATTGTGGCAGTTTAACAGTCTAGGCAATCTCGGGACATTTGACTATACCATAAAAGCCTATAAGGTTTTTGGTGCATTGCCATACCCCATATTGTATGTAATGCGAGGTAATGAATCACCATTAAGCAGTGGAATATCTTATAACTTGATGAACTGGTTTGAGTTTGTAGCGGATCAATATGTATCAGCTGAATATGAGCATCAATTTAATGGAATACTTTTAAATCGCGTTCC